>CAZMRH010000010.1:0-19661 GCA_964568705.1 uncultured Lachnospiraceae bacterium | reverse complement strand
GTCGCCGTTCACCGCGCACACCGGTATCACCGGAACACCGAGCATGGCGGAGAGCCGTTGATAGTCGATTTTTTTGCCGCGCCGCTCCATAATATCGGTCATCGTCAGCGCGACGGTCACTGGTTTTCCCGTCTCAATCAGTGACAGCGTGAGATACAGCCCGCGAGCAAGGCACGTCGAATCGACAGCATTTATTATTTCGTCGCAGTCCCCCATAAGCGCATCCCGCGCGACGGTCTCTTCAAGCGAATACGAGTCAAACCCGTATATTCCCGGCAGATCGATGAGCGTGATGAGTCTGCCCCGATGCGTTACGGCGCACTCCGTTTTATCTACCGTGACGCCCGGCCGGTTCGCAGTTTTCAGCCTCATCCCGGTAAGACGGTTGAACAGCGTGGTCTTACCGGAATTAGGATTCCCCGCAAGCATTATGGTGAAATCAGCCATTATCCGTCTCTGCAAGCACGGTGATCTTCGACGCCACATCTTGTCCGAGTGCGTATCTTGTGCCGCTCACGCAGACTATCACCGAGCCGTTTGCGCTGCGTCTCACCACATGGACGGATGCGCCGGGAAAGATACCGAGTACAAGCAGGTGGCGGCGAATCTTCACGTCGGTGTCGATTTTTAATACCGCGGCACGCCGCCCGGTTTTACAATCAGATAAAAGCATAAGCCCTCCGGAAAATGTACTTCAATTAATTATATCGCCGAAGTGCGTACGATAGACCTGCGTGCAAATACAGCTTGACATACGTCTTGACAAACAGATGAATATTCGCTATTATAATAATGCAATGTTATCTTCAATCGGGGGAACATCATGAAATCGCTTCACTTACGGCGAGCCGCCTCGCTTATCATCGGCGTGATCATCGCCCTTTCCGCGGTAATCCCCGTCAGTGCGCTGACTCCGGTCACAAGAGTTTCCGACGTATACAAGTCCAGTACATATTACACAAAGCTTACGTCACTTACTCTCACGGGCGATCAGCGCAATGACCTTGTGTCTGTCGCCATGTCGCAGCTCGGATATCATGAGGGCAACAGCAACGCCGATTTCGATGGTATGAACACGACCGGCAGCGGCAACTTCACCGAATTCAATTACACTTACGGTACGATCGGCGATCCCGCGACATACGGGTATGAATGGTGCGCGTCGTTCGCAACATGGTGCCTGAAGCAGGCAGGGGTTTCGAAAACCGTATTCATCGGCGAGATATCCTGCTCAAGATGGGTGACCAAGCTGACCGCGGCAGGCACATTTACCTCCGCATCAACAGGCTATATACCGAAAACCGGTGACATTATCTTCTTCCACACCACGTCGTCGAATACCGCAAGCCACGTCGGCATCGTCAGGTTCGTGAAGGACTCGACTATATACACCGTCGAGGGTAATTCGTCAAACAAGGTATCGACGCATACATACGCGGTGTCGGCTGAAAACATACTCGGCTTCGGCACACTTCCCTACACCGACACGTCGTCCGGTCCGCTCGGCGTATACTCGGTCACGGCATCATCGCTCAACCTTCGCGACGGTCCGTCAACATCGTACGACATACTCACGGCGATACCGAACGGCACAAGGCTTGAAGTATGGCAGATCTCATCCGGATGGGCACAGGTCAGCTACGGCGGGTACACCGGATGGGTAAGCATGTCATACCTTACGCCTGTGGCATCGACCTATACCGTCACCTACAATCCGAACGGCGGCATATCGTACCCCATGCCTCAGACTAAGACTTACGGCGTACCGCTTACGCTTGCCTCGCCCGTTCCCGCACGTCCGGGATATGTTTTCGCCGGATGGGCGACTTCGCCCGACGGTGCGGCACAGTATCCGGCAGGCGGTACATATACGAACAATGCCGACGTGACGCTGTACGCGACATGGACGCCCGACAGCTCGCTTCGAGTGAGCATTGCAGACTGCACCGCGTATATCGGCTCTACAGCGAAGGTTGCGGTGAATATAACTGAGAACCGCAATGTCCAACACTTCTCACTCACGCTCGGGTATGACGCTGACGCACTTGAATATGCGGGATACACGGTATCGGCGAACTTTGTAAATGCCGGATGCATCGTAACGCACACCGACAGTACGGTCACGGTGACGGGTACGCTTGCGGAGTGCGCCGATGTGACGGGTACGCTTGTCACGGTGGAGCTTCGGGTAAAGAGCGTCGCGGTATCGTCGGGAAGCTTACCGGTGACTCTCGGTGGTCAGGCACAGTCCACGTCGACGGCGACAAATACATCGTTTGACGGTGCGGTGATAACACCGCTCGACTGCATCACGGGAGATGCGAACGGAGACGGCAGGATGAGCGCACTCGATCTGATCGGAATGAGGCAGTACCTTGCCAAGGCTGAGACTGCGCCTTCCTTCAACCCGCTCGCGGCGGACTTCGACGGCAACTCCGTCATCAACGCACGCGATGTGCTTCGTCTGAAACGCGCTCTTGCCGCATAGTGTGGATAGAATAACGGGCAAACATAAAGCGCCGGTGTGATAAGTCATACCGGCGCTTCGTTTGCGGCTCGGCTCCCGGCGGAAATGACGGATGCACGCAATTTTTTTTGAAAAAGTATTGACAAAGGGGTGCGGACATGCTATTATATTAAGGCACTTAAAGCGAATATGCGGGTGTAACTCAGTGGTAGAGTTCCAGCCTTCCAAGCTGGCTATGTGGGTTCGATTCCCATCACCCGCTCCATGACGTGTGCTGAAAGGCTCACGTTTTTTAGTAAAGGTTTATGTACCTTTAGCTCAGTCGGATAGAGCAACTGCCTTCTAAGCAGTAGGTCGTGGGTTCGAATCCCCCAAGGTACGCCAAAGTCTGCCGAAGGCGTACGTATAGTGCAATCGGCAGGCGATATGGTGGGTGTAGCTCAGTTGGTTAGAGCGTCAGGTTGTGGCCCTGAAGGCCGTGGGTTCGAATCCCATCACTCACCCCATTTAAAACACCTGTTGAAATCAGAACCACGTGGTTCTGATTTCAACAGGTGTTTTGCTTTATCCTGAATTTTAAGCGGGTTCGGTCACATTCATCGTAACAGTTTTGAGTGATTCTGCTATAAATCAAAAAACGATAAACAGTGTCAGATACGAACCCCCGTGTCCGAATGATATACAGCCTTCAGCGAGACTTACTCCGATATTCAGTCTTTTTACGATATAATGCAAGTGTCAGCTGATAGAAATTGTAAAAGGTGAATATCATGTTTTTTGGCAACAACTTAAGAAGATTAAGACTCTCAAAAAAATACATTCAGGATCAGGTCGCAAGCCAACTGAATCTTTCATCAAAAGTCGTTTCACGTTGGGAATGCGGTAACGCAATGCCGGATATTATGCTGTCTGAAATAGCGAGGCTTTTCTGCGTGACTGTTGATGGTTTATTCAAAGAAAAATCCGTGGCATATGATAATTATGCTCAAAAGCATATGGCTGTGCCGAGGTCAGGATTCTCTCCGCTGAGAGAGTCCATGCCGCTGACCGGTTTTCAGGAAAAACGTCTGTCCCTCAGTTCCAGCCGTACTTTATCACATAATACACAACATACACCCAGTTCAGCGCTCCGTGGAAAATCGCCCATCCGATCGAATGCCACTTGACATACGATATTATCATTGCGAGCACCACGCCGATTCCGATTCCTTTTTTACCGACTTTTTCACCCATCTGTGTGATGTAGTTATTATTTATCACCGTTGTGTTTTCACGCTTTGAGCCGTATATCAATTCTTCAATGGTGATTCCGAGAATATCCGATATTTTATGAAGCGTATCAATGTCCGGCTCGCTCTTTCCGCATTCCCAGTTTGATACAGCCTGTCGAGTCACCGAAAGCCTCTCCGCCAGTTCATTCTGACTGATGCCTTTTGCTTCACGGAAGCTTTTAATATTATGTCCTATCATATAGGCACCTCCCTTTCGTAAGCATCATAACATATTGCAGGCGTCAGGTCAAGCAATAATATATTGCATAAACGCATTCCGGCGTATTTGGGATACATTATGCTAAGCTTGCACTCACGGCTTGACTTTTTTTACTTATATAATACAGTAGAATTAGTGTTGTTGACGACTTCTTATATGAATAGTATTATTGAACAATATAATATACATCATTACATATAAATACTACTTACATAAAATCCGGCTGTCACAAATGCCCGCATCTGTGACAGCCGGATTATTATGTGTATTCAGCCGAATGTTCGACGACCGATATTTCGTCGTAATCAATGCAAATTCCGCTGATTATTAATTTATAGATAAACGAAGGTTCCGACATCCGCTGACATGCATTTTGCTGTTCTCCGCAGATTACCGTAATTCTTACAAAGAAAGCGTCCTCTTTACGTAATCATATCGGGTCCGGAAATAAAATGACAAATTATCCGAACGTGTCAAGAATGTCCATATCAAGTACCTTCCATTTTATGCCTGATTTTGCAACATAGACCGAGTCGTTATAATTAATAAAATTGGCACGCCCCCAGATCGCTACTTCAAACTCAATCTTACAGACATCCGTAATTTTGTCTAAATCCGCATAGTCGCCTATAGATACATCATAATCCAGGTCAGCGTCTTCCATCTCTTCTTTTATTCCCTCAAGCACTTCGTCAGCCTTATTATCCGACAGCTTTTGTATATCCTTAACTTCAACAGTAATTTTAAGCCCTTTACCGTATTTGTTATCCAACCACTCGTCTTGTTCCTCAGCCACATGCTCCCAGTATTCGTCAATATCCTTTATATCATATTCGCCCAAAACCTCATGATATCTTTCATAATCATTTTTTTTCATTTCATCAAAAAGCTTGTTATAGATCCCTTTTGCGTCGATTACACTGTATGTGCTCGCCTCTTCAATATCGCGGGCTGTAATGGCTTTTACATATTTTCCAACCGCTCTTTCGGGTGAGTATACATAATTCTGGATACAGATGACGACAAATGTCAAAATCACTGCCATAACCGCACATAAAATGATTCTGAACTTTATTTTTCTGGACATTTTCTTATAAGTCTGCACCTTATACTGCATGGCGGAATAATTCTGATTTGACGCTCCGGTAAAGGAGTTTATCTGCGCTTCCACCCAATGTGCGGGTGCTCCGCAATACTCGCAAAAAGCCGAATCGTCCGAAATTTTTGCGCCGCATTTTCTGCAAAACATAATATAATCCTCCGCTTCTGAATATACTTATGCTTTCTGTATAACAATCCCGTCAAATCAAAGTATATCGTAGTATATCTTCGATTTTTTGTTACGTTTATTGGATTATATCATACTTTCGAAAAAGCTGCAAGCATTTTTACAAATACTCTAAAAATATCCATGCTTCGCTGTGTTAAAAAGCGAGACCCGCATTAGTTGCAAGTCCCGCTTACCATTATACTATTTACAAACTTCACGGCAGGATCTACTCGACGACCGAAGCCTCCGTCGCAAATGTCATATATTCCTGCGGATTTACAGCCGAGCCCGATACCGAAAGCTCATAGTGCAGATGCGGCTCGTCGGCAACCTCAATGAGTGCGCTCTCACCGATCGCCGCTATAACCTGCCCCGCATAAACCGCGCATCCCGCAACTATTCCCTCCGGCATTTCCGGTGCAAGGTTGCGGTAGGTGCTGACCGCGTCGCCGCTGTGGAGCACCGTCATGCACACGCCCATCATCGGATCCTCCCATATTTCACCGACAACACCGTCCGCGGTCGCATAGACCTCACCGCCGACCTCACCCGAGACGTCAACTCCGGTGTGTGTACGGTAATCGTTCATCGTGACCGAATACACCGCCACGTCAAGGCAGTGATTCTTCGTCACAATGCCTGCGGCAGGTGCTCTGAACTGCGGCAGCACATCAATCGGTTCAGCCGCAACCCCGACATCAGTCTTTTCAGTAGCGGGTAAGACAGCTTCAGTCTCAACATCCGGCTCCATGTTTTCCTCTGACTCCGTAACGGTTACCTCAACCGGCGGTGTCGTTTCGTCGGAGCTGCTCTTTCTCGCGTTTCCCGTCGCCGCGATAATGATTGCCGCCACCACAAGTGCGGATATCATTATAATGTACAATAGTCTGCTCTGTTTCTGGGCTTTGGATAAATTTTTCATGATTAAACTCCCATCTCCGCCGCGTGATGCGTTTTTCAGCGGCTTTGTTATTCAAATACGGTACGGACACTACCTGTACTGCTGATATTTTTGCCATATTTACGGAGTTTATTCAGTTTTGCGGTGATTTAGGTAATGAGTTATGATTTTCCTCACAAAATATTATCTGACATTTATGCGAAAAGGTGTTGACAAGTACACTTGTCATGATATAATAGTGTTGACAAGAATACTTGTCAATATAATGCTTGGAGGTTCATTATGAATAAGGATGATATTCTGGCAAAGAGCCGCAAGGAAAACAAAAATCAGGACATGTACGAAAAAGAAGTTTTGAAAGAGGGCGGAAACGCGGGTGCGATCACCGCGGCGGTACTTGCGACGATTTTCTTCGTCATACAGATACTGCTCGGCGAGGGACAGAATTACGGACTTTACGCGGTCGTATTCTCAATATCCGCCGCAGGCTTCACCGTCAAAGCGATACGCCTGAAGCGCACTCACGAAATCATCATCACTGTACTTTACATCATCGTCGTACTCATGTTTTCAGCCGCGCACATATACTCGCTCGTCGCGGCATCGACTATACTGTGAAGTAAGTGATGGAGGAAACGCTCATACTGAAAAACCGCCTGAAGGAAGTGCGGTCGCAAAAGGGCATGTCGCAAAATCAGCTTGCGGGCATGGTCGGCGTGTCAAGGAATACGATCAGTTCAATCGAAACCGGACAGTTCAATCCCACAGCGAAGCTCGCGCTGATACTTTGTATCGCGCTTGACAAAAAATTCGAGGAGCTGTTTTACTTTTAATTATGAAAAGGGCTTGTCCGAAATCATAGAATATGCTATAATTCATGTAATTCATACGAAATTTAAAATACACCGCTTCACTTGGCGGAGAATACGGAGAAGTGAAATATGTACATCGCATGCCTTGATATGGAGGGCGTTCTCGTCCCCGAAATATGGATCGCATTTGCGCAAGCAAGCGGAATACCGGAGCTCTGCCGCACGACACGCGACGAGCCGGATTACGACAAGCTGATGACGTGGCGGCTCGCAATTCTCAAAGAGCACGGTCTCGGACTTCGCGAAATTCAGGAGACTATCGCTAAGATCGATCCGCTGCCAGGTGCGAAGGAATTTCTCGACGAGCTGCGTTCATTCTCTCAGACGGTCATCCTGAGCGATACCTTCGAGCAGTTCGCGGGTCCTCTGATGAAGAAGCTCGGCATGCCGACGATATTCTGCAACACGCTCACGATCGCGGACGACGGCTCGATCGCAGGCTATAAAATGCGAATCGCACACTCAAAGCTCAGCACGGTGAAGGCGTTTCAGTCGATCGGGTACGAGACGGTCGCAACGGGCGACAGCTTCAACGACCTTGAGATGATAAAGGCAAGCAAGGCGGGATTTTTGTTCCGCTCGACTCCAGCGATCATCGCCGACCACCCGGAAATACCCGCGTATGACAGCTTTGACGACCTGCTTGCCGCGTTCAGATCGGCAATGAAATAATGCAACATATCAGCCGCCTTGCTTATCCGCAAGTGCGGCTTTTATAATGAACATAATCATCGGCGCGATAATCATCCCGAATATGCCGAGCAGACGGAAGCCCGCGTACACCGCAAACAGGACGAACGCAGGGTGCAGTCCCATGCGGCTTCCGAGTATCTTCGGCTCTATTATCTGCCGTACGATATACATTACCGTGAGCAGCACGAGAAGTCCGATGCCCCGCGCCATGTCCCCCGTGATGAAGCATACCGCCGCCCACGGCACAAGCACAGTCCCTACTCCGAGCACCGGCAACAGATCGACAAAAGCCGTCAGAAGTGCAAGCGCGACAGAGTATTTGACGTTCATCAAAAGGAATCCCACGAGCAGCTCGGTGAATACGACAAGCGTGATCGTGAAATACGCTTTGATCCAGCCCGACAGCGCGCCGCCGACGTTTGTTTTAAGCCGGTTCAGGCGCGGCATGGCTTTATCGGGGATATAAACCGCCAGCGCAGAGGTGATAGTGTTTTTATCAAAAGTGAAGTAAAATGCAGCGAGCAGTGTCACCACGGTCGAGAAAATTATGCGCGGCAGTGACGAGAGAATCCCTCCCGCGCAATTGGTCAGCCATGTGCGCATCTTCACTCCGGCATCCTCCGCAAATCCGCGCAGCATCGTCTCTACCGTATCGGCAAGCCTGTCTCCGTCCTCGGCACTCAACCGGTCGATGAACGGTATCCTGTGACGCAGATCCTGAAAAAATGCGATGACGCGTCGGACGATGTTGTCGTCTGAATCAAGGTCGGCAGTGATGTCGGTAATTAATCCCGACACTTGGCCGACGAGCAGATTACCGAGTGAAAACACTCCCGCACCGATGAGCAGTACGGCAAGGATCATCAGAACCGCGCTTCCGAACCGCTTCGGGAATCCGATTTTTTTATTAAGCCACAATGATACCGGACGGATGAGTGACGAGACCGCGTATGCGATGAGAAACGGTACGAATATGCAAAAGAGGTACTGTGCCGAGACATACAGGAGAAATATCGCAGCACAAATGCATATGCCCCATGCCGCAAGCCGGTACAGTGTTTCAGATTTCATATGTACCTCCGTGAATCAGTTCTTATGAAGAACCGCGAAAATGTCCTTCAATAATATAATTATGCATATCATACCCCCCGAAATATTCCGAATTGTAAAAATTAGCTCAAACTGTTTGACAAATGCGGTATAATAAGTTATACTGAAAGCTGAACTTTTTGAAAGGAACTTATGTTATGAAAAGATTTTTTACAGTATTTCTTGTGGCTGTACTGATTCTCTCCCTCGCCGCATGCGGAACCGATAAGGATAAGGCATCTGAAACGACCGCCGCGTCGACCTCCGCTGTCGCTGAAAAGCTGGATATGGTCTATGCTCAGATCGAGATGGAAAACGGCGGCGTTATCACTCTGGAACTTGATCCGAACGTCGCGCCCATAACCGTCGCGAACTTCAAAAGCCTCGCCGAATCCGGCTTCTACAACGGCCTTACCTTCCACCGCATCTCCAAGGGCTTCATGATTCAGGGCGGCGATCCCGCAGGTAACGGTTCGGGCGGAAGCAGCCAGGAGATCAAAGGCGAATTCAAGAAGAACGGTGTGAACAATACGATATCGCACAAGCGCGGCGTAATTTCCATGGCCCGCTCGGACGGCATGAACTCCGCATCAAGCCAGTTCTTCATCTGTGACGCGGACTCAACTTACCTCGACGGTAAGTACGCGGCGTTCGGTCACGTCATCGACGGTCTTGACGTAGTCGACGAGATTGCAAACACACCTGTCATAATGAATGCTCAAGGCACTGAAAAGTCCGTGCCTACCGTGAAGGTCATTATGAAGGAAGTGCGCATCATCGATGCACCCGACGCCGCTACCACGGCTGAATAGCTTATTTAAGGAGATAAAAATGAAAGCTGAAATTGAAATGGAATCCGGCGGGATCATCACACTGGAGCTTGACTCAATAAACGCGCCGCTGACAGTCGAGAACTTTGCGTCTCTCGCAAAATCCGGCTTCTACAACGGTCTCAAATTTCACCGCATCTACAAGGGCTTCATGATACAGGGCGGCGATCCTAAGGGCAACGGTACGGGCGGAAGCAGCAAGACGATCAAGGGTGAGTTTGCGAAGAACGGCGTGAACAACACCATATCGCACAAGCGCGGCGTGATTTCCATGGCTCGCTCGAACGACATGAACTCGGCGTCAAGCCAGTTCTTCATCTGCGACGCAGACTCCACCTTCCTTGACGGTCAGTACGCAGCGTTCGGTCACGTCACCGACGGACTTGACGTTGTCGACGAGATAGCGGACACGCCAGTCACGGTCGGCTTCTCGGGTGAAAGAAGCGTACCGAGGATCGACGTGATAATGAAGGAAATAAGGATAATTGAATAAAAAATAATCCCTGTGAATATCGTCTGATATTCACAGGGATTTCCGTTATATCATCATAAAGTTACAGTCTGATGCGAAATACCGTTCCATCGCTTTCGCTGCTCGTGACCGAAAGACGCGCGTGAATCGTATCCGCACACTGTTTTGCTATCGCCAACCCAAGTCCGAAGCCGCCCTCACTCCTCGCACGGTCTGCACGGTAGAATCGGTCGAAGATATACGGCAATTCGTCTTCGGAAATAACGATTCCGTAGTCGCGCACCGTTATCTCATGCGGCACGTCCGGCGTAAGTTTCAGCGTCACCGCAGTACCGGGCGCGGCGTACTTGATCGCGTTGTCCATAAGTATCTGCACCAGACGTGCAAGCATCGCACGTTCACTTGAAACGGTAACGCCCGGTGCGATGTCACATTCAAGCGTGACACCCTTGTCATATGAGAGCGGCTCAAGGCACAGCGCCGTTTCATTCAAGAGCTCACTCACATTTACGCTTTCAAAGTTCACGCTGCGCTGCTCCGCGTCGGACTTCGCGAGAATGAGCATCTGGTCGATGAGCGTTTTCATACGCACCGCCTCCTCCTCACTTCCCTCAAGCCACTGACGCTGCGAATTCACCGTCTGATCCGCGTGCGACATAATTATGTTGTTGTTCGCAAGAATGACCGTCAGCGGCGTTTTCAATTCATGCGACGCGTCCGCGACAAACTGTTTCTGCTGTATCCATGCCCTCTCCACAGGCTTAACCGCAAGCGACGACAAAAGGATACTGATACACACAAGCACCGCGATACATATGATAAACAGAGTTACCGAGGATATCACGGTGTCGCGAACCGCGCCAGTTATCCCACCCGTATCGGCAAAAGCAAGCTTCATTCCGTCCGGCGTGTACTGTCTGAAGTATATCAGATCCATGTCGCTTATTATCGCGCATTCATCGCTGCGCGACACCGCCTCGTCAACCGCGATCTGAAGGACGCTGTCCTCTATTGACACGTTCATCCTGCTCGCTTTCTCAATAATACCCGAATCGTCAAGCGTCACCGAAACGTACGACGGCAGCGCGTTCATTCTGTCCTTCTCCTCGCCGCGTGTGCCGATCACCGGAACATCCGGCATTTCGCCGCGCTCACTTTGCAATGCTATTCTGAGTCCCGCCTCAAGCCTGTCCCTTGAAGTGCGGTATGAGCCGACGCATATCGCCGTAAATACGAGAAACAGCACGAATCCGACTATGCCGACGTTTATCATCACTATTTTAAATCGCAGCTGTTTAAGCATCATTTGCCTCCAGTCTGTAGCCCTGCTTCTTCACCGCAGTGATCGTCACCCGTGAAGCGACGAAGTTCAGCTTGCGGCGCAGGAATGAGATGTACGCCTCCACATTGCCGTCACCCGCGTCGGAGTCATAGCCCCACACCTTCGTTATCATTTCGTCCTTCGACAATATCATCGACGGGCGCTCCATAAGAAGCCTCATTATCTGTGCTTCCTTTATATTAAGGTGAATCTCCTTTTCGCCGCACCTGAGCATCGATGTCGACGCATCAAACGAAATGTCGCCGAACCCGCTTTCATTGGGCACAAACTCCGTGCGTCTGCGTGAGAGAGCGCGCACTCTCGCAAGCAGTTCCTCAGGCGAGAACGGCTTTGTCATGTAGTCGTCCGCGCCGCTGTCAAGCCCGGATATCTTATCACCGAGCGCATCCTTTGCCGTAAGCATCAGTACGGGCGTTGCAAGACCTGATGCGCGAAGCTCGGTGGCGACGGTAAAACCGCTTTTCTTCGGCAGCATCACGTCAAGTATTATCACATCGTATATCCCCGACATCGCATATTCAACTGCATCCTCGCCGTCGTACACCGCGTCCGCCATGTACTTTGCTTCCTTAAGTATCTGTACAAGTGCGCTCGCAAGCCGCTTTTCATCCTCAACTACCAGAATCCTCATAATGCACCTCCGCCATGTCTATATTTTACATTATTTATTGTAAATTACAACCCTGAAAAAATACTTAAAAATATGCGGCATATAAGAAATAGTCCCGATAACGGGGGGTGATGCGTTTTTTGTTCTTTTTCCACTTTTTTTAAAAAGCTCTTGCAATTCCTTCAAAGCTATGATATAATTACTGAATGTATGGAAAGTTGTATCGGTGCACCCTCTCAGGCACCGGGACTGTCATAATAATCTTAATTTAAGGAGGGGTTTACTTTGCCGAACATCAAATCAGCAAAAAAGCGCGTTAAGGTTATCGCTACCAAGACTCTTAAGAACAAAATGTTCAAGACAAGTCTGAAAACTACTGTAAAGAAGTATCAGGCAGCGCTTGAATCGGGCGATAAGGCAGCAGCTGAGGCAGCTTATAAGGCAGCCATCAAAAAGGTTGACCAGGCAGCCGGACGCAATGTCATCCACAAGAACGCCGCTGCTCACAAGAAGAGCCAGTTCACAAAAGCTCTCAACAATATGTAATTTACAATGCTCCCCGACACGCCTCACCGCGCCGGGGAGTTTTTGTGCAATTTTTCGTCGTATTCATCGGCGCTCGCGGCGTGAGAGCGTAATATCCCTGCCGTATTTTGTTCATCTGCACAAAATCGACATAATTCTTCTAAAGGGGTTTACAAATAAAATAATACGTGATATAATTTTTTCAATGAAGTTTTAAGCGGCACTGTGATGCCGGTAAGGTTCTTTATATTCACGCACTACAGCTGTGTGTGTCTGACGAGTCTTGCCGTTTGGCGAGGCTTTTTTTTCGGACCATCTGCCATGCGGATGCACGTATGTACAAGGAGGAAAAGTATGAATTTCAAGGCTCGTATCATGGATGAATCGGCATTAAAACGTTCAATGGCACGTATCACCCACGAAATCATCGAGAAAAACCGCGGAGCCGAAAGCATCTGCCTTCTCGGTATCAAGCGGCGCGGCTATCCGCTGGCTCAGATGCTTGCGGAAAACATAAAGCATTTTGAGAAAACCGACGTGCCGCTGGGCTACATCGACATCACCTTTTATCGCGATGACCTGACCGAAATGGGACCGATGCCGACCACCGGCAAAAGCCTCATACCCTGCGATGTGACCGAGCGTGACGTGATTCTTGTGGACGACGTGATCTTCACCGGACGCACTGTTCGCGCCGCAATCGAGGCTGTGTTCAAGGTCGGGCGCCCGAAGTCGATTCAACTTGCCGTACTCATCGACCGCGGTCACCGCGAGCTTCCCTTCCGTCCCGATTTCGTCGGCAAGAACATCCCAACGTCAAGGGACGAGATCGTCTCGGTCAGAGTGGACGAGATCGACGGCGAATGCGGCGTATGCCTGTACGGTGAATGACACAGGCGATACTATGACCACTAAGCGGCGCGTGCCGTATCAATATAATTTTCGGAGGCAAAATGAAACTTATCTACAATGTCAAGGACAAGCCGAAGTTCGGTCAGCTCATCGTCTTTGCGATCCAACAGCTGCTCGCTATTATGGCGGCAACGCTGGTCGTACCGGTAATCATCGGTCATGGCATGAGCCCCGCCGCGGCTCTTTTAGGAGCAGGTACCGGCACGCTCGTATATGTCATGTTCACACAGGCTAAAAGCCCCGTATTCCTCGGCTCATCCTTCGCGTTCCTCGGCTCGATGGCATCGGCGTTCGCCGGCGGCGTGTCCGTCGCTCTCGGCTACGTCGGACTTATCATCGGCGCGTCCTTTGCAGGACTTGTGTATGTCATCATCGCACTGATAGTTAAATCAGCCGGAGTTAAGTGGGTATCAAAGCTCATGCCTGCAGTCGTTATCGGCCCTACAGTCGCGATAATCGGTCTTTCTCTTGCAGGAAATGCGGTAAGCGACATTGTAAATGCTGACATTAAAACATTCGATCCCACGCCCACAAGCGCAGTCGTTTACTATGATTCCACCGACGAAAACGGCAATCCCTCCATTATGAAGCAGGAGATCGTACTTGCGGACGGAACTGAGCTGTCAGGTACATATACGGACGATAACGGTAACGTGCAGAAGTTTGAAGCTGCAGCCGCTACCGGCCAGAGCGCAAGAACGCTCGCATCACGCAACATCGCACTTGTATGCGGACTTGTAACTCTTGCGGTGACAATGCTCTCCGCTACCTTCGGAAAGAAAGCGGCAAGACTTATCCCGTTCGTCATCGGTATCCTCTCAGGCTACGCGGTAGCGACGGTATTCACGATAATCGGATTTGCGGCCGGTGTCGACTCGCTGAAAATAATCGACTTCTCCGTGTTCAGCAATCTTCTCTCGGACGGCAAGGTGACATTGAATACCTTCTTCACTCTGCCCGAATTTACCTTCATGAGGGCATTCGGCGCGTTCGGTGAGCTGTCAGGCAGCTACATCGGCTCGATCGCGGTCGCATATGTCCCCGTCGCTTTCGTTGTATTCGCGGAGCACATCGCAGACCACAAGAACATTTCTTCCATTATCGAAACAGATCTGCTTGAGGATCCCGGTCTCCACAGAACCCTCCTCGGCGACGGTGTCGGCTCAATGGTCGGCGCGTTCTTCGGTGGCTGCCCCAATACGACGTACGGTGAGTCCATCGGCTGTGTCGCAATCACCGGCAACGCATCGGTCGTAACGATAATCGCAGCGGCGATAGGCGCGATCATCATCGCCTTCGTCAATCCCTTTGTGGCATTTGTTGATTCTATTCCTCCCTGCGTTATGGGCGGCGTATGCATGGCACTGTACGGCTTCATCGCGGTATCCGGTCTCAAGATGGTTCAGGTCGTTGACCTTGATGACAACAAGAATCTGTTCGTCGTATCGGTAATCCTCATCGCAGGTATCGGCGGACTCACCGTTTCCTTCGGCGACATCAAGATCACCTCCATCGCATGTGCGCTCATCCTCGGTATTCTGACAAACCTTATGCTCCACCGCGGAGAAAGCAAATAATCACCTGTAATACACAAAGCCGTCGTATGACTTCATACGGCGGCTTTTTACGCTTGTACTTGCACATTTGAAAGTTATATGATACAATATACGATATAAATCCATAATGAAATCAGCGGTACGATAATGATTTATGAAAAAAAGCTGATGCCGGAGCTGATGCTTGAGTCCTACCGGAACGTAACGCCGGAACTTCTGCGCTCACTCGGCGCATCACACATCATTTCCGACATAGACAATACCCTTGCGCCGTATGAGACTGCGGTGCCTGACGAAAATTTGCTTGCGTGGTTCAGATTGCTTGAGAACGCGGGGATAACGATTGCGCTTGTGTCAAACAACGAAGCGGCAAGAGTTGAAAAATTCACCTTGGGACTTGACATCCCGGCATATGCGAAGGTCGGCAAGCCGTCGGTGAAGTATCTGCGCATGGCGATGGACAAGCTCGGCGGAAGTGCCGCGGACACGGTCTTTCTCGGCGATCAGCTTCTGACGGACGTGCTTGCCGCTCACAAGCTCGGCATTAAAGCACTAATCGTGCCTCCTATAAAGGACAAGGCAACGCTGTTTTTCAGGTTCAAGAGATGGCTTGAACGACCGTACATCAGAAAATACAGACAGCTTCACGGAGGTGACAGGGATGCCGATTGAATCACGCGTAACGCGCTTGAGAAGTAAAATGAAGGATGCCGGAATCGACGCGATATACGTCACGTCGGCGGAGAATCACCGCTATCTCTGCGGCTTCGGCAATCCCGACGGTCAGCTTATTATAACTGACAATTACGCCGCCGCGCTTGAGGATTTCAGATACACAGAAGCGGCGCGGCGTGAGGTATCGCCGGACTTTGAAGTGATAATGCCGGAGGGCTCATTTACGTCGGCTGTCGCGGATATTGCGGAAAAATACGGCGTGAGTGTAATCGGATTCGAGGACGCGGCTCTCACTTGCCGACAGTATGATCAGATACGCAGCGCGATGCCGGATACCGATGTTCGCGGCATCAGCGACATGCTTATGAAGATGCGCGAATTTAAAGATGAATCCGAGGTGGAAAAGGTCATCGCGGCACAGCGTATCGCCGAAAAATCGTTTACCGAGCTGCTGACAGAGCTTAACCGCGGCATGACGGAGACTGAAGCGGCAGCGCGTCTCGAATACCTGATGAAGAAGAACGGCGCGGACGGCATCAGCTTCGATACAATCGCCATATCCGGTAGCGCCACGTCAAGTCCGCACGGAGTACCGCGTAACGTGAAACTCAGCGATGGATTTGTCACATTCGACTTCGGTGCTACTGTCGGAGGGTATCATTCCGACATGACGCGCACGGTCGTGCTCGGTCATGCGGATGATGAGATGAAGCGGCTGTACGATACCGTGCTCACGGCGCAGTGCGCGGTGCTTGGCGTGATAAAATGCGGAATGGAGCTGCGTGAAGCTGACGGAATAGCGCGGGGCATAATTAATGATGCTGGATACAGCGGCTGCTTCGGTCACTCACTGGGTCACGGAGTCGGACTGGAGATACACGAGTGTCCGAATCTCTCGCCGAACAGCAAGGCTGATGCTGTACTCGCGCCCGGTCATGTCGTCACAGTCGAGCCGGGAATATATGTTGCAGGAAAATACGGCTGCCGTATAGAGGATATGGTGTATATCACACCGGACGGCGCGGTTAATCTTACAAAAATGAGCAAAGAGCTTACGGAAATTTTCTAAAATCTAAAAAATATCGCAATTTCCTCTTGAATATTTGTCATTTTTATTATACAATATAGCGTAGTTTATAATTTTTATTGAAAGGGGTATTCAAGGCTTAGCCTTTGAATAACTGAATTTTATGGTAGTAGCAGGCGATTTCAGAAACGGAGTAACCTTTGATATGGACGGAGCAGTCATGCAGGTCATCGAGTTCCAGCATGTAAAACCCGGCAAGGGCGCGGCATTTGTCCGTACAAAGCTTCGTAATGTTATCACCGGTGCGGTGGTTGAAAAAACATTCAACCCGACCGATAAGTATCAGGATGCAAGAATTGACAGAAAAGAAATGCAGTATCTCTATAACGACGGCGAGCTGTACTACTTTATGGACAACGAGACCTTCGAGCAGCTTCCGCTCAACGCCGACAAGCTCTCCGACAGCTTCAAGTTTGTCAAGGAAGAAATGATTTGCAAGATCAACTCATACAAAGGCAACGTATTCGCAGTCGAACCTCCGATGTTCGTCGAGCTTGAGGTCACCGATACGGAACCCGGCGTAAAGGGTGATACGGCACAGGGCGCGACAAAAAATGCGACCGTTGAGACGGGCGCTGTTATCAGAGTACCGCTGTTCATCAATCAGGGTGAAAGAATCCGCATCGATACGAGAACAGGCGAATACCTCGAACGCGCATAACTTTTACCCGAAAAGGTCACAATATTAAAAAATCAAGGGGGGTATTATCATGACACTTACCGAAAGAAGCGCATATATCAAGGGGCTTGCCGAAGGTCTGAAGCTTGACGACACAAAACCGGAAGCGAAGATAATAAACTCACTTATCGAGCTTTGCGGCGACATGAGTGAGACTATCGCGCAGATGGATAAGGATATGGAGACGCTCAACGATTATATCGAGGAGATCGACGAGGATCTCGGCGACGTCGAGGAATATCTTTACGACGATGATGACGAATGCGATTGCTGTGACTGCGGCGACGACTGCGACTGTTCGAACGATTCGCTTGAATGTGTCGAGTGTCCCGACTGCGGCAGACAGATCTGCATCGACGACGACGACGAGGGCGAGGTCGAATGTCCCGAGTGCGGCTCTAAGCTCACGATCGAAGAAGAAGAATAACCTAAAATTACCGATAACATGGGCGGCATCACGGCACTAACCCGTATGCCGCCCTTTATATGCCCAACTCTTTGATTTAGACGGGAGTATTATGACTGTATTTGAACGTGACATTGCAGTATGTTTCAGCGGTCACCGCAGTGTTCCGGCGGCGGAGGCAGAAATTATCAGGAAACGGCTTGACGCGCAGATCGGCAGATGCGTGGCTGACGGCAAGTACGTGTTCATCTGCGGAGGCGCGGTCGGATTTGACATGATGGCGGCGGAGGAAGTGATCCGTGTAAGGATGACTCAGCCGGACGTAAGGCTTATACTTGCGCTTCCGTGCCACGATCAAACCGCGACATGGAACAATACCTCCGTTCTTCGCCAGTATAAGGCGATACTGTCACTTGCGAATGACGTGATCTACATTTCGAAATTCTATGAGACCGGCTGCTATCACGCACGCAACCGCTGGATGGCGGATCACAGCTCGGTCTGCATCGCATATCTTAAAAAGCAGTCCGGCGGCACGTATTTTACCGTGGATTATGCCGCGAAGTCAGGACTTTCGGTAGTTAATCTGGCAGAAAACGCGGGGTCAGTCTGATTAATATTTTGTTTACTAATATTATTATTATTATTAACCATTGCATAATGTTCGTCTTTTGTTGCCGCCCATTTGTGAACTATTTTTACTGATTGTTAATTTGATGTTGACTTTTACAATTTTATATGGTATACTAATGGCATAGTGAATATGTCTTATTTTTTGTCCGGAGAATAAGCTCTCAGGGCGTGCCTGCGGAGGTGAATCAATGCTATCGGTAATTTCGACGATGGCGGTCGCAGCTCAGATTCTTTTCAGTAATTTTTTTGTTTTTCTGTGGGCCGACCCGATGAAGGTCGTTCAGACTCTGATATATGTTGCGGCAGGACTTAATGTTGCGTTCATTACCTTTGTTATCATCAAGTACTTCATTAACGGAAAAAAATAACGAAAGCAGCGGATACTTTTGTATGTGCTGTTTTTTTGAGGGAAGCGGCGGTAAGCACATGAGGAAACTTATTATTTTACTTATTTCGGCAGTCCTTACGGCATCATGTGTGTCAGGCTGCAAAAAAGCATCTGAAGTCACAGCTGATACGAGCATTGATGCAGAGGAGGAAACTACGGCGGTAAGCAGCGCACCATATGACAAGCACGCGACAGTTACGGAATCCGGCAAACCGTACAACAGCCTGACCTACTCGGTGTACAGTGACGACACAGTCGAAATCACCGGTTACAGCGGTCAGGACACGGCATACGGCATACCGTCGAAAATAAACGGGCTGCCGGTGGCACGAATCGGCTACGGCGCGTTTGCGATGGCGGCAAACCTCACCTCGGTGATAATACCCGACTCGGTTGCGGTGATCGGGGACGGTGCGTTCGAGCAGTGCACGTCACTTGCGACGGCTAATGTACCGGATGACGTAAAGTCGGTCGGCTGCCGTGCATTCAGCGGAAATCCATGGCTGACGGAAGAAAAAGAGGAATTCGTGATAATCGGCGACGGAGTCCTGCTGCGATATAACGGAGGTGAGACGGAAATTACGCTGCCGGAGACGGTGAAATTCATCTCGTGGGCGTTTACGGGCAATACCACGATCACGAAAATCCACATGAGCCGCAGCGTCAGCGGAATGTGCGACAGTGCGTTTGACGGCTGCACATCGCTTACAGAGGTGCAGTTTGACGGAACATCGGAGGAGTGGAGCGCTATTGACTTTGCGTC
>CAZMRH010000009.1:0-25837 GCA_964568705.1 uncultured Lachnospiraceae bacterium | reverse complement strand
GTGCGCGCCTATCGGATTGAAGTAGCGGAGTATCGAGACGCTCCATTCGGGGTCGGACACGCAGATATCGGCAAGAATACGCTCGATAATGAGCTTCGTTTCTCCGTAAGGATTAGTCGTTGAAAGAGGAAAATCTTCGTGTATCGGCACTGACTTCGGTGAGCCGTATACCGTCGCGGATGAGCTGAATACGATCGTCTTGACGCCGTACTTGGACATGAGTGTGCAAAGATTCAGTGTACCTGTAAGGTTGTTGTTATAATACCGTATAGGCTGTTCCACCGACTCACCTACAGCCTTTAGTCCGGCAAAATGAATTATCGACTCGATTTTATTTTCCCGAAATATCATTTCGGTTGCGTCAATATCGAGAAGATCAGCTTTGTAAAACTTAGGACGTTTCCCTGATATCTTTTCGATTCTGTCAAGTACGCAAAGCTTGCTGTTGATGAGATTGTCAAGTATTACAATGTCCTCTCCCGCGCCAAGCAGCTCGACTACTGTATGAGAGCCGATAAAGCCTACTCCGCCTGTGACAAGAATTGCCATATTTTAATTACCTCCTTAAATTAATCGGTTATTTCCAAAGTCCTTTCGGGTATAACCCGCTGTCGATAAGCGCATTTATGCTTGCGACCACCTTCGGTTTATCCTCATGATAGGTCACGCCGTGCCATTTTGCGCTTGTCGGAAGCACTTCAACGGTACATTCGCCTTGTTCCATGAGCAGACCTACCACGTTCGGCAGGAAGCATTCGGACTTGAGCGGCTCGCGTGTTTCGTCGTTGATGAATTTGTCAAACTCATTTGAAGCCTTTTCGAAAAATGACGGAGTAAAGCCCCAGATGTTCATTGAAACGAGAGTATCGGGCGGAAGTACGGTCTTTTGACCTTTCTCATCTTCAAATACGCCTGTGTCGCCTTCTTTGAATATTTTCGTGCGCTCTACTATCTTCGAAAGCATGTCGCCGTTCTTCTCGCATACACCACGTGCTACGCTTCCGTTATCGGTAAGTGTATTTCCGAGGCGGTAACCTATCATGCAGTAGTTCTGATTATCCGGCTTATTTTCAACTTTTCCGATAAACTGAGCTGCCTTCGCATATGCGTCCGCGCCGTAGAAATCGTCGGAATTGATTACCGCAAATCCGTCGTACACAAAATCTCTTGCGCAAAGGACTGCGTGAGTCGTTCCCCAGGGCTTTACGCGGTCTGCCGGAATTTTGTCAGCCGGCACGAAGCGGTTCATATCCTGAAATACATATTCAACCTTTATCTTACCTTCAATGCGCTTGCCAATAGTCGATTTGAAATCACCAAGGTTTGCTTCTTTGATGATAAATACCACGCGGTCGAATCCGGCTTTTATCGCATCGTAGATTGAAAAATCAATTATAAACTCACCGTTTTCGGTGATGGGATCTATCTGCTTGAGTCCGCCGTAGCGTGAACCCATTCCGGCCGCAAGTACAAGTAATGTCATTTGTGTATCCTCCTTGGCTCAGCATTTTTGCTGATTATATAGACTATATTTTATATCATTTTTATGTGAATTTCAACGATATCCGCGCCTTTTTTAAGTATTTACACTTTGTTCACATACACACTTCCCTGCCTACGCAGACCTGTAACGAAAATATTTTTATTTTAATTGTTGACAGAGTGAAAATTGCATGATATAATTATAGTGTATCATATGAGACACTAAAAGGAGGCATTCTTATCAGTTTTAAGACAAATATTGATAAAAACAAACTGCTTTCCGCACTGTTTTTGTTTAAGGATGCAGGCTTCGCTGTTCTGGATGGCACATATAACATCACGAGCGCAGCTGAAATCAGAAATTACTCGTCGGGTGAGCATATTCTGACATGTTCGGACAAGCTTGATTTTTTAGGAATAATAGCGAGCGGACGCGCCCGCATCATGAACGGTGATGCGGTCATGCGTGAAATCTGCAGCGGCGACAGCTTCGGCGCGGCGACTGTGTTTTATCTTGACGGAATAAGCAAAACTGAAATAGTCGCGGTAAAAAAGTGCGACATTATTATACTTCCGAAATCGGTATTGACAGAGCTTATCGAAAATGAGAGCATATGTGCGATCAATTACGTTCGTTTTCTCTCATCAAAGGTATCATTTCTTAATACAAAGATCGCCGCGTTTACGGCCGGAAGCGTCCGTCAGAAGCTGTGCCTGTATTTATCCGGGCTGAATACCGACAGCGACGGCGTAATTATAAGTGAAGTCTGTCCATCCACACTTGCGGATATGCTGAACATAGGACGCGCTTCCCTGTACCGTACACTTGATGAGCTGATAGATGAAGGTATCATCAGCCGAACTGGCAAGCAGATACGTGTACTTGACAATGAAAAACTTGGTTGTGAAATGCAGCCGTAACATATACACATATAAAAAGGAGGACAATATGAAAAAAATCATTGCGTTCGCGCTCTCGACTCTGTTTGTCTGCATGTGCTTTGCGGGCTGTACCTCACAAAGCGGTAATACGGCGGAAACGACAGTCAAGATGTCTTCAACCGGTTTGGAGACGACCGCTCAGACTAACGCAGCCGTCACTCTGTCCGACATGGACATCCGCGTATTCACGCTCAAGGGGCCTACCGGAATGGGTATGGCGAAGCTAATGAGCGACGCAGCATCAGGAACTGCATCATCCGGACTTAACTATACCTTTACGCTTGCGTCAGCTCCCGATGAGATCACATCAGAGGTCATCAAAGGCGACTTTGAAATTGCGGCAGTTCCGACCAATCTTGCGGCTGTGCTTGCCAAAAAGACTGACGGCGCTGTAAAGATCGCGGCGGTAAATACGCTCGGCGTGCTCTACATGATGGAAAACGGCAATACCATAAAATCCGTCACAGACCTTGAGGGCAAGACCGTATATGCGACCGGACAAGGCTCAACACCCGAATATATACTTAATTATATACTCGATGCGTTTGACATAAACTGCGAGGTCGTATACCTTGCCGAGCATGCCGAGCTTGCGACGCAAATGATATCCGGCAGTGTAACAATCGGCATGCTTCCCGTACCGAACGCCACTACGGTAGAAATGCAGTCCGACGCGAGAATCGCGCTTGACATGACTGAGCTGTGGAAAGAAGCGGCAGCGAAAAAAGGTGATTCTTCCGCACTATATCAGGGCTGCATTATTGTAAATAAAACCTTTGCCGAAGATCATCCGGCGGAGCTCAACGCATTCCTGACGGAATATAAGGCAAGCGTCGATTATGTTAACACCGCGGATGATGCCGCTGACATGATCGCAGCGCTCGGCATTATTCCTAAAGCAGAGGTCGCAAAGCAGGCGATACCCGACGCGAACATCGTATTTCTAACGGGTGACGAAATGAAAACGGGACTTACGGGCTTCTTTAAAGTGCTGTATTCACTGAATCCGTCGTCAGTAGGCGGCGCCGTTCCGACGAATGAGATATACTACTGATAAGATGAAACAAGACTCGGCAAACGTAAATCCATCTGCTGCAATGCCTGTGCGAATAATTAAAAAAACAGCATCGGTAATTCTTCCGTTATTATTTTGGCTTATCGTTTGGTCAGTACTTGCGGCAATTGTAAAAAAAGAGATTCTGCTGCCGTCACCGTATGTGGTGATAACAAGACTTGCGTCCCTTGCCGTGACCGGTAATTTCTGGCTGAGCGTGCTGTTATCATTTGCAAGGATCACGACCGGATTTCTCATTGCATGTATTACAGGAGTTTTGCTTGCGACGGCGACTGCCCGGTTCAGACTTCTGAATTCCCTGCTCTCGCCTCTGCTTACGACTGTGCGCGCAACACCTGTGGCGTCATTTATAATTCTTGCGCTTGTCTGGCTCAACCGCGGTACTGTACCTACATTCACATCATTTCTCATGGTGCTGCCGGTCATTTGGGGCAACGTCTCGACAGGTATAAGCTCTGCTGACCGTGAACTGATTGAAGCGGCGTGCATATTCAGACTTTCCCGCTTCAAAAAACTCAGGCTCATATATATACCCGCCGTTCTCCCGCATTTTACCTCGGCGTTCCTTACCTCAATCGGACTTGCGTGGAAAGCGGGAGTGGCTGCGGAGGTACTTTGCTCGCCGAAGCTGTCAGTCGGCGGCGCGCTTTATGAATCAAAACTGTATCTTGAGACTGCCGGTCTTTTCGCGTGGACGCTGACGCTTATCCTGATAAGTATAGTTCTCGAAAAGACGATGACACACATCTGGAAAAACGTTGAGATCAAATTCGCGGGAGGTAAGACGGCAGATGATAAAGATAACGAAGCTGAAAAAGACCTTCGGTGACAAGGTAGTGTTTAACGACTTCAGCGCAGACTTCGCGGACGGCAGGATGTACGGCATCATGTCACCGTCGGGAGGCGGCAAGACCACACTGCTGCGCATGATAGCCGGGCTTGACCGCGACTACGGAGGTCTGATTGACATCGGCGGACACGGTAAGGTATCGGTTGCATTTCAGGAGCCGCGGCTGTTCGGCGGAATCACCGCAATTGAAAATGTGTCGCTTGTCACAGATGAAAGCCGCGCATCCGATATGCTTGACGCGTTGGGCATGTCGACAGATAAAAATATGTATCCCGCAAAACTGTCGGGCGGGATGAAGCAGCGCGTATCACTTGCCCGCGCACTTTCATATAACGCTGACATATATCTGTTTGACGAGCCGTTTACCGGGCTTGACGCCGAGAGGGCACGCGGTACGGCTGAGCTGATACGGGTATGCTGCAAAGGGAAAATATGCATCATGGCGACGCACGACGAAGGACTTGCAAATGAATTCTGCGATACGGTGATAAGACTGTAACAAAAAAGCAAAGCATTTATTCTGATGATAAATGCTTTGCTTTTCTTCAATTCTGATAATACTGTATCCGGCTTATCTGAAGCTGACCGTCCACGGTGATGAGTGTGACCCTTCGCACACGAGCCGCGTCACTGCCTATATCCCTTCTGAAAGTGCCGTTGTTTTCATATATCTTATATGAAACATCGGCTTCGTATTGCCCACTCTCCTCCGATGAATTCGAAGCGATGATTTCGACGTTCATGTCGTACACCATCTGCGGCGCAACATCCGCGAATATGCCGTTCGAAGCGAGCCAGTCGGCGGTATACAGTGTGTTGAGCGTATCATCATCGCCGTTCATCAGTGCGGTAAAGTATTTTGAAAAGTATGCTCCTGCGTTGTTATATGAGGGGGCATCTTCAATGGTATATCCGAAGGTCTCACTGCCGTTTTTGAAGTAAATGAGACGGTCAAGCTCCATGTATTCGTCGACTGTTGTGATGTCAAGTTCGTAGTCCGGCTCGTAGAAATATATCTCGTTTTCATCTGTCATATATGGATTTGTCGCGGGATCGACGAATGAATTCTGTGAAATATTGATAAGTATCAGGCTTGCCGCAAGTATTATCACCACTGCCGCGATTACTAAAATTAATTTTACTTTTATTTTCACGAATACCTCGTCCCGCTTTATTTTGACGCTTCAAGATCGCCGATGTAGCGTTTCAAATTCTCCAGACCGTGCTCGATTCCCTGGTACACGTCCTCGATTCCCTCAAATTCGATGCCTGTATAGCCGTCATAGCCTGCTGCTTTAAGTGCTTTGAGTGAGCGCCACACCTGAGCGTCACCGTGACCGATTATCGCGCCGCGTATGTAATTAGCACCGCGTGTTTTACTCCATCCGAAGCCGGGATCCGGCTCCATACCGTTCTTGTAATGAAAGTCCTTCGCATGAACGTGAAACGCATACGGCGCGAGGATAGCGACGGATTTTGTCGGCTCCTCATCGACGCACATGAAATTTCCCACATCAACAAGCACGCCGAAATTCTGATGATTCACTTCGCTTATAAGTCGTTCGACACGCACCGCGTCCTGTGAAAAATGGCCGTGATTTTCCGTCATCGTACGTATGCCCTTTTGCTCGGCATACTTCGTTATTTCGCGGCAGGCATCGGCAATATGCGGAAGTGCGGCGTAATATCCTGCAGCCACCGCCTTATTCGCGTTGTATGCAACATCATGACGGAGCATCGTCGCGCCTAGTCTCTTTGCGATATCAACAAGTCCGCATACGCGCTTTATCTCATCTTTGATATCAGCACAGTTCAGCAGATCCGCACCGACGCAGAAGTTGACCGGTACGATACCGCATGATGCGCACTTTTCTGTAATTTTCTCCGCACCGTCTGCTTCCTTCTGCCAGTCGCCCTCGACGAATTCGATTCCCTCGAAGCCCATCTCTGCTGCCTTGGCGACAGTGCCGAGTATGCCGAGCTGTCCTTCGCTTCTGAACCAGCCGAAGCTGTATGTACTTACACAGGTTTTCATGATTGCCTCCGAATAAAGTGCGGAATGCCGCACCGATTTATTTAATAATTGTACTACAGACCAAAGCTTATTTCAAGCGGATTATATAAATATTATGTTTAAACGGATATTTATTTTTACAAAATAACGCTTGACACCGTATGGCGCTGTAATTATAATGAATAAAGATTGTGCATTGACATTTTTCAGCAGTTAGTATCAAATTTTTTGATATAGAAGATAATATTACAAACGATATCGTATCGGAGAATTTATGAGAACTTACAACAACCTTAAAGGCTCAACGTCTCCAAAGCATGTCGACAATCTGCGGCATCTTGTAAGGTCAAGCGCGGAGGCGTTCGGCAACAAGCCCCTTTATATCTGGAAGGAAGACGGAGTAGAAAAGACCGTCTCATATCAGGAGCATTACGAGCACATGAATGCGTTCGGAACTGCTCTTTCTCTGTACGGGCTTATGGGCAGACGTATCGCGGTTATCGGCGACACACATCCTGAATGGATCACCACCTTTAAGGCTGTGGTAAACGCGGGCAGCGTTATCGTCCCGCTGGATCGTGAACTGGATGTCGATCAGATAATAAACTTCATGAAGATCGCAGGCTGTACTGCGATTGTCTACACAAAATCCTTCAATAAGCGGTTGACCTCGCGCGAGGCGGATATGCCGTTTATTAAATACTTTATCCCGATCAATAAATACGGTGAGGACCTTGATAATCTAAAGGTACTTCCGTTTGATGAGATGCTTTATCGCGATGCGGTCGCACTTGAGGAAGGTAATGTTAGCTTCACCGAGTATGATATCGACATTGAGAAGCTGTGCGCTATCCTTTTTACCTCAGGTACTACCGGGACGAGCAAGGGTGTAATGCTCAATCAGCGCAACCTTACAGCTGCGACTAATTCCGCATCGCAGTCTATGGCTTGCTTTGATACGCGTACAACGTACGTTTCAGTATTGCCTATTCATCACACCTATGAGCTTGTCTGTGCGCATTTTGCCACATCAAATGAGGGCAGCACGACATATATCTGCGAAAGTCTCCGCTATGCTACCCGCGCCTTCAAAGAATTCAAGCCAAATTGTCTCGTACTTGTTCCGCTGTTCCTTGAGACGATTCATAAAAAGATTTGGGAAGAAATTCGCAAAAATGGACTTGAAAAGAAGGTTCGTGCCGCAATGGCTTTCAGCGATTCCCTGCTGAAGGCGAACATTGACATCCGCTCAAAGACATTTTCTGATATCACTGCTGTATTCGGCGGTAATTTGAAAAGTATCGTAGTCGGCGGAGCGCCTCTTGACCCTCAAATAGTCAAGGATTTCTACAGCTTCGGCATATCGGTGCTTCAGGGCTTCGGCATCACCGAATGTGCACCGCTTGTGGCGGTGAACCGCATAGGTCATGTGAAGTTTGACAGCGTCGGTCAGGTGGTCGAAAATTGTGAGGTAAGACTTGCCCGTATTCCCGGCGAGGCTGACGGTGAGGGCGAAATACTTGTGCGCGGCGACAATGTGATGATGGGTTACTATGAAAACGAACTTGCCACTAAGGAAGCGTTCACCGAGGACGGCTGGTTCCGTACGGGTGATATCGGCAAAATCGACCGTCACGGTTACATCACTATCACAGGTCGTCTTAAGAATGTCATTATCGCAAGCAACGGCAAGAATATTTACCCCGAGGAAATCGAGGAATATCTCGCGAAGATAGAAGAAATTAAGGAATGTGTGGTAGTCGGCAGGAAGGGCGAAGGTCCGAGTGATGTCGTGATTACCGCACTAATCGTTCCGAATATGGAGCTGCTCGGCGAGGATTGCACGGATTCAAAGATAAAAACTATTCTCAAGGAAAAAATCGCCGACATAAACCGTGTACTTCCCGCATATAAGCATATCAACAGATTTGAAATACGCCATGAAGACTTTGAACGCAATCTGTCAAAGAAAATCAAGCGTTTTCTGATAAAGTAATTATTATATCAAAAGGAGATAACCACTATGTTCGAAAAAATCAAAGAAATGCTTGTCGAGGAGCTTTCGGTAAACCCCGACGATGTTACGCTCAGTGCAGACCTTGTAAACGATCTAGGTATCAACTCACTTGAGCTTGCCGACCTCGTGCTTCTCTGCGAAGAAAAATTTGATATTACCATTTCCGACGACGATGCACACAAGTTCATCACAGTCGGTGATGTTGTTGATTTTATCTCGTCATCAACCGATAATTAATCTGACTTGTTTGCTTTTGGCAGCATCACGAAGCATCTGTAAAAGGAGACTAAGATGAAAGCTGAAAAGATTAACGTGCGCGGTGTGATGTTTGATAACGTCACGCTTGACTCAGCTGACGCACTGCTGCGCTCACGTATGTCGGAAGGTCTTGCAACCGCAGTATTTACGCCGAATTCCGAAATAGTGCAAAGCTGTATTGAGGACGCGGATAATATGCGGATAATCAATTCCGCGGAGCTGGTAATTCCTGACGGAGTCGGAGTTGTCAAGGCGTCTTCTATTCTCGGTACTCCGCTCAAAGGTAAGGTTGCCGGAGTTGATCTCGGAGAACGAATACTTAAAATGGCTGCGGACTGCGGTTACAAGGTGTTTTTCTTCGGCGGAAAGCCTGTATCCGAAGGTATACCGAGCATAGCCGATCAGGCGGCGGAAAAAATGTGTGCAAAGTATCCGGGGCTTCATATATGCGGTACACGTGACGGATACTGTGGAAAATCAGGTAACGACAACGATGAAACCCTGCGTATAATCGGTGAGAGCGGTGCTGAGATACTGTTTGTATTCTTCGGTGCACCTGCTCAGGAAAAATGGATTTTCGAAAACCGTAATCTTTTGCCGAATGTCAGACTGTTGGCGGGGCTCGGCGGCTCGATCGACTGCTATTCCGGCAATGTCAGACGTGCGCCGGACTTCTTCATCAATCACAATCTTGAATGGTTCTACAGACTTCTCTGTTCACCCTCGCGCATCGGTCGTATGATGAAGCTACCTAAGTTTTATTTCGGAACGTGGATTTACAAGATCAGGCACAAATAAACGCAAAAATCCGGGATATCGGCGTCGGCCGATATCCCGGATTTTTTTATTCTTCCTCGATATAATGTTTGCTGATAAGTTCCATCATCTCGCTGTATGTGATGCCGAGCGACTTGTAGAACAAAATATCCTTTGACAGCTGCTCATAAGTCATGAGGTGACGCTTTCCGGCGATATCCGACGGCGTCAGCGTTGCGACAAACGTACCCTTACCCACCATTGTTCGGATGAAGCCCTCACGCTCGAGCGCCTCCCATGCCCGCTTTACCGGAATGACGCTGATCTTGAGCTCAGCCGCAACCGTGCGTATCGCAGGCAGCGGACTATCGCTTGATATATCACCGCGGATGATCTGCGCTGCTATCTGATCGTATATCTGCTTATATATCGGTGTATCGTTTGTGTTTGACAGCACAATATCCATCAGAGATCAACCTTTTCAAACCTTTTAGCCGAGCATTTGTATACTAACACCATATCGAGAGCCCATATGACTATACCACCGAAAAGTACAGGAAGATGAGGCAGCATCATCGCAGGATCGTTCGTATCAAGGAAAGTCCTGACAGGCGACGGAATGTATGCCGCAATCGTTTCCGCAACAGCTATGTAAACAAACACAGCGGTAAAGGATACGACGGCAGATGCGCCTATGCTGTAAGCATCCTTATAAAATTTTGGAATCATGATTGAATTGAACACTGCGAACATGACAAATACAAGCCCGAAGAAGGCGACATTTGCTTCAATTCCCGCCTGATTACTGCCGGCGGGGTTTATCTTGTTCGTCAGTATCGCAAACGGTACGCTGATAATTATCTGAACAAGCTCAACTGCAGCAATCGTTAAACATCGAGCCTTTACAACGTCGCGCTTTCTGACAGGCAGCATTGCTGTATAGTACGTATCCTTTGCCTCACGTCCCATCTGAAAAATAAAAAATATTGACAGACATGTGTAAAAGAACGCAACGTAATACGGGTAGCTCGGTATCAGGAGCATCGTGCAAAAGGCAAGAAATATGTAGGATGTCAGCGGAAGTGCCAGCTTTATTTCCTTATACATGAGATTTTTCATTTGCTCACTCCCTTTCAATATGTACCATTATTGTTTCAAGATCGGTCTTTTCAATTTGTGCGGCGGTACCGGACGGTACATCTTCCGTTTTGATCACCGCTTCAAAACCGAATTTATGCTTGCGGCATCCGATGAGCTTCGCTTCAAGTTCAGGTGTCAGACTTTCCTCGCCGCCGCTTATCGACCTGTACTTCCCTACGAACGAATCAAATTCATCAGTCGCAAGTATTCTGCCGTTATGTATATAGGTTATGTAATCTGCGCATTTCTCAAGGTCGGATATGATGTGAGTCGAGAAGAGTATGCTGTGCTCTCCGTCCTCGATGAGTGTGCGGAATATTTCGATAAGCTCATCGCGCGACACCGGATCAAGCCCGCTTGTCGGCTCGTCAAGAATGAGCAGTCTTGCGTGATGAGACAGTGCCATCGCAAGTGAAAACTTTACTTTCATCCCGGCAGACAGTTCTTTGACCTTCTTTGAGGGGTCAAGATTAAATGTTTTAAGAGATTCGGCAAATTTAACATTGTCCCAGTTCGGGTAAAAACGCTTTGTAACGTCGGCAATCGTACTGAGCTTCTTTGCCGAATAGTAATCGACCTCGCCGAGCACAAGCCCGATGTTCTGCTTGCACTCAAATTCTTGCTCGGCGAAATCCATGCTGCATATCTCAACCTTGCCGCTGTCTGCATGTACAAGATTGAGCATTGATTTGAGCGTGGTGGTTTTCCCGGCGCCGTTTCGGCCGATAAAGCCCATGATGTAACCTTCCGGTACCTCAAACGACACATTGTCAAGCTTAAACTTTTTGTAGGTCTTACTCAGATTTTCTACTTTCAGCAGGTCCATAATATCATCTCCTAAACGGATTGGGTATATTGTTAATACACATTATACACGCATTATAGGATCTGTCAAGAGGCTGAGCAATATTTTACAAAAATAATCAAAACCGTCTCGTCTTATGATTTATATAACTATTGATTTTAAGATAAATCTGTGCTAAAATAAATGATACATTACTTTTGAGGTGGATTATGAAGAAAATTGCAATACTCGGATTTGGCGTAGTCGGCGGCGGAATCGCAGAAGTACTGCGTGAAAATGCGGCCCAGATCGAACGCATTGTCGGTGACACGGTAGAGATTAAATATATTCTCGATAAAAGGGATTTTCCGGATTCTCCGTACAGAAACTGCGTCGTCAAAGATATCGATGTGATATGTGCGGATCCCGAGGTCGCGCTTGTAGCTGAGACGATTGGTGGTGCTCATCCTGCGTTTGAGTTTTCCATGAAGGCATTGGCGGCAGGTAAACATGTGGTTACATCGAATAAGGAACTTGTCGCAAAACACGGTCTTGAACTGTGTGCCGAGGCACAGCTTCGCGGCGTGTCGTATTTGTTTGAAGCAAGTGTAGGCGGAGGCATACCTGTTATTCGCTCACTGAGGACAAGCCTTTCTGCGGATAAAATCGACCGAATCGACGGTATTATGAATGGTACGACCAACTACATCGTTACAAAGATGCGCAGCGGTGCTGATTTTGACGAGGTACTGAAGGAAGCAAAGGTGCTCGGATACGCGGAAGCAAATCCGACGGCTGATGTTGACGGCATCGACACACAGCGTAAGATAATGATACTCACCGCACTCGTAAGCGGCATCATTCCCGATGAAGCGGATGTATATGCCGAGACAATGACAAAGGTAACACCCGCGGATATGGACGCGGCATCACGCTTCGGTGGCACGGTCAAGCTGATCGGAAGCATGAGGCGCAACGGCGGTAAGGTATCGGCTTTCGTATGTCCGAGATTTGTTCGGCTGAGTAGTCCTCTTGCGCATATCGACGACGTGTATAACGGAATTATGGTCGAAAGCTGTCTCTGCGGCGACGTAATGTATTACGGACGCGGCGCAGGACGCTATCCGACAGCAGGAGCTGTGATCGCAGATGTCACGGCGGCCCTGAACGGTGCTGCTATGACTGAGAAAAAGGAAGAATGGCGGCACGGTGACGCTGATACCGTAGTACCTTTTTCAGAGCAGGAATTCAGCTATTATGTACGTATTAACGCGTCTAGTGCGGTAGAAACCCTGGAAAAAGCGAAACTCGTCGCAGGGAAAGTAAAGCTGCTGGAAGGCTCACCGTCAGGTACGGTTGAGATAATCACGGAAAACATGCGCGAAGAGCATATGCAGAAACTGCTTGAAGCTGAAAGCTTCGGGGGTAAAGCGGAATCCTGCATACGCCTTCTTTAACTTCGGCAAAATCAATTAAGCGGCATACAGTCATTCATCTGTATGCCGCTTTTCAAATGAAGATTTATTGACAATTCTTCGGGTTTTACATATGCTGTACTGAGACACATTATATGTGTCCGCTTAAATCAGGAGGTATATATAAACCCTATGGCTGAAAACAGAAACTGCAGCCCTTTCGGCAATTGTCAGCCGTGCAAGGAAATGGTATGTATAGATACATACCGGGTTCTTGACTCCTGTCGCGACAAGGACTGCTTCGAGGATGTACGAGTATATCTGACCGGATACGGTCAGGAGATCATTGAAAGAACAAACTCCGTTCGTGCTAAATGCGCGAAGGTGGTGTGGGCTTGTATCGACATAGACACAGTTCCGTTTAACCGCGGATTCTACCAACTGTCTATTAAAATATTTGTCAAAATAATCTGCGAGATCTGCGTGTCTCCCGGAAATATTCAGGATGTTGAAGGAATTGCGGTAGTCGAAAAGAAGGTCATACTTTTCGGAAGCGAAGGAAACGTCAGCGTATTCAAGAATGACACAATGGAGAGCGGCTTCTGCTGCCATCCCGGACATACCGGCGGTACCGCATCGTCTAACCTACCTATTGCCGTACTTGAAACAGTAGACCCTATAATACTGAACGCACGTGTAGTTGAGCCTCGCCGCCCCTGCTGCTGCTGCTGCTGCGTCGATGAGATACCGGACAGCGTGTCCCGCTGGGTAAACGGTGAGCTTTATGATAATAATGACTCTGCACGGCTTGTGGTATCACTCGGTTTCTTCTCGGTGGTACGTATTGAGCGTCCGGCACAGTATCTGATAAACGCACTTGAATACAGCGTACCGGATAAGGAATGCACGGTTGCCGAGGATGACGATCCCTGCAAGCTGTTCCGCAGCATGGCATTTCCCGTCAATGAATTTTCACCGCCGTCGCTCAGCTATATTTCAGAGCCTGACTCCGGTCACGGCGGTAAATGCGGATGCAGAGAGGGACGCGGCTCCGACTGAAAACCCGCAATAGCGTTATAAATCGACAGCACGTATGTGCTGCCGATTTTTTATCCTAAAATCATTTTGCAGCTTTCATTGATTTATCGTAAATTATATGTTATTATGGTGTTGTCATAACACAGATGCACAGGAAATTATAACTGATAACACCGAGGTGATAATAAATGGTTGATGCAGTAGCAGCCCTGATATGGGATGGGGACAGTTTAATAATAAACAGCGACAGATTACAATGACTGAACAGTAATACATCAGGACATTACGGCAGATAACATCAGCCTGACAGGATTTGTTCAGTACAACTGCATTTTTCATTTTATGTATTGTAGTAATATGTCTGAGAGGGCATACTAATTTAAATTAAATTGCGAGGTGTTAATATGAATATTCAGAAAATTGCAATTGTCGGATGCGGATTCGTCGGCGCGACTATCGCCTATACTCTGACCATCAGCGGCATGTTTTCCGAGATGGTGCTCATCGACAAGGATGAAGCGCGTGCTAAAGGAGAGGCAATGGATCTCAGCCACTGCGTCCCGTTTCTCTCACCTATGAAAATATACGCGGGAGATTACTCAGACATTGATGACGCATCGATCGTCGTTATCGCCGCAGGTGCAAATCAGAAGCCGGGTGAAACCCGGATAGATCTTGTCGAGAAAAACGCGGCGATTATGGGAAGCATCATACCGAACATTACAAAATATAACCAAGACTGCATTCTTCTCATCGTATCAAATCCCGTCGATATTATGACATATGAAGCACTGCGTATGTCGGGCTTCCCTGCCGCACGCGTAATCGGTTCGGGTACGGTGCTAGATTCCGGCAGACTCAAGTTTCTCGTCGGAAATCATCTCGGTGTCGACTCGCGCAATGTCCATACGTTCATCATCGGCGAACACGGCGACAGTGAGCTTGCCGTATGGAGCAGTGCAAATGTCTCCGGTATTGATTTACAGGATTACTGCCCAATATGCGACTCCTGCAACAGCATGGATGAAATTTACAAGATCTACGATTATGTGAAAAACAGCGCGTATGAGATAATCCGCGGCAAGGGTGCGACTTATTACGCCATTGCTCAGGCGACACAGCGGATCATCGCGTCGATAGTCAAGGACGAAAACTCAATTCTTTCTGTGTCGACCCTTGTCACAGGTCACTACGGACTCGAGGATATCTGTCTCGGTGTACCCGCAGTAGTCGGTAGCGGCGGAGTAAAGCATGTACTTGACATACCGCTGTCAAATGAGGAATACAGCCGTCTGCGCTTATCTGCCGATACGCTTAGAAGCACTATCGCGTCATTAAATCTTGTATAGGAAAACGCAGCTTTTTGAAAAAAGCCGTGCAAAAACTTTTAATAATAGTCTTACTCGGGTAAAGATATGCTTTAAGTATTAGGCTTAAAACGAATGCTCAGTCCTGAAATATAACCGATTCAAATTATACTGCTGTGTCATCCGCCGCTTTGCCGTCATATATTGCTAACAGTACCATATATCAATATATTCACGGTGAAATTATGACTAACAATAAAATTGCTATTCTAGGCGGTGATCTGCGGCAGCTTGCGCTTGCGCTTTGCCTCGCCCGCGCCGGATATGATGTACACATTTGGGGAATCCCCGAAAATGCCCGCGCCGAACGCTTCTACAGTGCGACGCATCCGTATTTCTTCTCGCATGACTGGCGGAACTGTATCAGCGGAGCATACGCCGTACTACTTCCGCTGCCCGCATCTGTTGACGGCGAAAGCGTAAGCTGCCCGCTGTATGAGGCGACGGACAGCAAAACCCACGAAGGGTATCTTTCATTCAATGATGTGATCTCCGCAGTGACTGACAAGCACACGCTGCTGCTTGGCGGTAAATGCGGCACATTTTTGCCGAGACTTGCCGCCGAGCATAAGGTGCGATTTATCGACTACTACGAGTGTGAGGAATTGCAGATAAAGAACGCGATACCGACTGCCGAGGGTGCGCTTGCAATCGCAATGAAAGAGCTTTCGGTAACGATAAAGGAGAGTCGTGTTTCAGTACTCGGCTACGGCAGAGTAGGGCGCTGTGTCGCAGGTATTATGACAAGCCTCGGCGCATATGTGACCGTCGCGGCACGCGCTCAGCATGATCTTGCATGGGCATACGCCGACGGCTGTCATCCTTCCCTGCTTTCCGACTATCTTGCTGCGCCGCCTACATGTGACCTTATCATCAACACCATCCCCGCGTGCCTCCTTGATGAAACGGTACTGTCGCGACTTTCTCCGTCAACCGTTATCATTGACCTCTCATCGCCCGCCGGACTTGACTACGCATTTGCAGCAGCTCACGGAATCAGAGCGATCCGCGCGCTGTCACTGCCGGGTAAAGCCGCGCCATTTTCAGCCGGACGCATTATCAGCGAAACGGTGATACGGCTGATGAAGGAGGCGACACAATGATCGGGTACTGTATCTGCGGCTCCTTCTGCACTCATGCGGCAAGTCTTGATACACTGACAAAGCTTCGCGAAAGCGGCGTTGATATTCAACCCGTTCTCAGCGAAACAGTGTGCACAACATCCACGCGCTTCGGTGACTGCGATGATTTCAAAAACAAGGTCGAGACAATTTGCGGACGTAAAATAATCTGTACGATGCGTGATGCGGAGGTGCTCGGACCTCAGTGTCCCCTTGACGCGCTGATAATCTCCCCCTGTACCGGAAATACGCTTGCAAAGATCGCACACGGCATCACCGATACCGCCGTATGCATGGCCTTCAAGGCGCATTCGCGTCAGTCGCGCCCGTGCCTTATTGCACTCGCATCAAATGACGCGATGAGCGCAAATCTCGAAAACATCGCCCCCCTCATCAACAAAAAAAACATATTCTTCGTACCGATGCGTCAGGATGATCCGGTAAAGAAACCGCACTCGCTCGTCGCGGACTTTACACTGATTCCGGAGTGCCTTAACGCTATGAAAGATGGGCGGCAGATACGCCCGCTGTTTATCTGAACATAAAAATCCGTATGAGCGATGGTTTCATCATACGGATTCTAATGTTATATTTATTCTTTAGGACAAGTTTCAATCCAATCATTTTTATACCTTAAGTCATACTCTTCGTTGCCCGGCATTATAAATATCGACTCAAACTTATTTGCATGATTATCGTCAACATAATATGCGCTGGTCTTGCCTTCGTTTACCACGCTGTCACGCTTATACAAATTTGCTTTCCATGTATCGTCGCTGATATCGATATAATGCAGTTCGCATGGAGCACCGCGACTCTTGTAATATCCCTTTGCTAAGTCACGTTTTTTCCTTCGTCCAGAAGCCCCAGTCGAGAACAACATTTATTCCGGTTTCTATGATTTCAAGAGATTTGTCAAACAGATAATTCCGCACTCTTTCAACATATAAATCGTGATTTTCACTAATGTACTAGCCAAACAGAGCAAGCGTTATCTCATCACATGAGAGTATCACGGCTTTTCTTTTTTCACAGCGCTTCGGTATATGTGCTTTTGCCGCTGCATATCTTTCCGCAAATGAGTATTACCCTTGGTATATCAACGCTTTTCTCCCTTTCATATAGTACCAAAATAAAGGCGGCAGTTTTTCTGCCGCCGTTTATATTATTTCATTGATGCCTTATCAGCCGCAGCTTTCTTCTTGACCGCGATAACGTGGTTCATCTGCTCAACCGCTTTGTCGACATCCGCACCGTATGTTACCGTGAAGTAAAGTATCTGCTTGCCGTTTTTATCAGTCAGCTTGAAGTTGTAGAATTCAAACTTACGTCCCTTTTCAGTCTCATACACATCCTCGACCACCTCGGCCGCGCCGAGCTCGGTGTAGTTATATATACCCTTGATCTCCTCATTTACAAGATCATCGGTCATTGAAAAGTGCTTTCCGTATACGTAGAGCTTTTCATTTGTATAAAAGAACTGTACCGCCGTGTAGTAATTAGTGCGGTTCTTGGCGTCCGTGCCTCTCTTGAACTGAAAATTATTTTTCGTATTATAGTCAAAGCCCTTGAGCAGAGCCGGGCTTGCGATTCTGATGAAGTTTTTTTCATAAACTTCATATTTCTTCATCGTGGTCTCGTATATTTCCTTAATGTTCTCGTCTATCTGATAATCGATGTCGCTTTCCTTCGCCTTACTTCCGGATGCGAACACAACAATACAAAGTCCTGCCATAATGATAAGGATACCGAACTGACGCGTTTGCGGTACGATACATAATATTACGCCGAGCACAATAAGTGCCGCACCCACAATAATTGCAGTTGATACTCCCGATGCTGTAAAATATTTCAGATTACGTTTTGTTTCCATAAGGCTCTCCCTGTTTTTCTATTCCTCATAACAGAATATCACATTTATTTCCGTTTGTCAACCTCAATGCTGACATCCGTGATACATACATAATTATACAGTAGTCATTCGTGAAAATCAATAACTTCGGGAAAGTTCATAATAATTTCACGTGAAGACAACCGTTTACTTGAACTCCGAACCGTCCGGTACATTCGCAAATTCAGGAAGCGGTGAAGATTTTGATTCACTGAAGTACAGCTTTCCGCTTCGTATGTCAAACACATATATATTTCTACCGTCTTCCGTGCTCATCGAAAGTACGTTACTGTTAATTTCATATGATCCTACCGGAAGATAGCTCGACAGTCCGGAATAGATAAATGTACAGGTTCCGTCATCTTTAAGCGTAAGCGAGGGCTTCATTACGTCATCTGATGACTCCATGACATAGACTTTGACCGCAACTTCCGCCGATTTATCGGACGAACATGCCGACAACACTGTCAACACAAGCAGTGTCAGTACAAATAAGCTGATTTTTTTCATCAAGTCCGTTCAATAATATCTTACGTCCGCTATAACTCTTCCTTTAATCACAAGTTTATCCTTGTCGACGATAATCGGTTTCATTGCTTTATTCTCAGGCTGCAGACGGATATGTCCGTTTTCATCATAAAACGTTTTAACTGTCATCTCGCCGTCAATCATCGCTACCACTATATTGCCATTGACCGCAGTGTCCTGCTTCTTGACCACTACCGCGTCGCCGTCGAATATACCAATACCGGTCATACTGTCGCCGCGGATGCGAAGTGCGAAAAGCTCCTCCTGACGGTAGCCGCGGTTACAACTGAAGTCAACGTACTCATCATACACACGGTCACCGATGAGCGGAAGTCCGGCAGCAACAGGTCCGAGCACAGGTACTCTGAGTACGCGTCTGTCTCCGTCCTCGTCAAGCCTGAGTGTGCGGCTCTTGCCATCCTCCTTTTGGATGAAGCCCTTGCGTGAGAGCTTTTCTATATACGAATGAACAGTCGAAGTGCTTTTTATTCCGACCTCGCGCTGTATGTCACGCACACTCGGCGCATATCCATGCTCAATCCGGCACTTTTTGATATATTGAAGTATTCCCTGTTCTTTTTCGGTTAATTCTTCCATGCTGTTCCCCTTTCGGTTGGCAGATATAATTTATTACTGCTTTAATAATACCATAAAAAACATCCGTTTGGAACAGCTGTTCGCTTTTGTTTACATTTCTTTTACAAATTCGGTTTACTGTCCGAAGTTGTTCACTCCATAGCAGCGTGCGATAAACTTGGCGATGTCTATATTGTCGACGGTCGTGCCGTTAAATATCTCTGTGCCCTTGCCCATTGCGAATACCGGAACATTCGCAGTGGTGTGGTCAGTGGTTGTGAAGTAGTTGCCGGAAATTCCGCCCGTTTCATGGTCGGCTGTAATGATAAGTACGGTATCGGGATTAGCCGCCGCCATCACCTCGGCATATTCGACCGCTGTGCTGAGACGGTGTACCACATGACACATCTCTTCACGGAGATTGTAATGTGAATAAACGTCGGTGTATGCTTCCTCGATCATCGAGAACGATCCTGCATCGCCGTCAAATACGATATCGAGTGCCTTTTTCGTCTCGGGAAGAAGCTGTTCCTCAAGGCTTCCCTTAAGGTAATCAATATTTATGTTCTGCTGAAGCTGGAGAATAAGGTCGAGGTTGGAGCGCGCCTCAGTATGTACAGTAAATGCCGCGGGTGTTGCGCCTGCTATAGTCTCCGTAGTCATAACGGCGGTCTTGCGTCCCTGACTAGCCGCAAGCTCACGTACATTTGTCAGCACCTGCATCTGGGGTCCGACCCCGACCCGATAGTTATACGTCTTGAAGCCTGTCGCAAGAGCAGTACCGGCAGCCGCGCTGTCAGTCGCACCGGCAGTCAGCGATCGCGTGGTACATGCTCCCTGATTCGGAAGAAGCGAGCCGGCAAAGGTCGTGAATTTTTCCGCCGGATACTTTGCGGCGTACCATTTCAGTGCGAGAGCAATATGATTTGATCCCATGCCGTCGCCTATCATAAGTATAACATTGTTAACGTTATCCTTCGGCACATATGAAAGCACCGTGTTGTCAGTCGGCAGATTCCTTAGATTTATGATTTCCTTCTGAGCGGATGACGCAACATTTACATAATCATATGTAAGCTTGCCTATCGCTCCACCTATCATGTATGTGTTGCCGAGCATGACGATCTTTGCACCGTCTAATTTGAGAAGATACTGACCTGCCGCAAGCGTCACGGCTGATGCCGCAGAGACACTCTCAGAACGGTTTGTGGTACCTATCAAGATTTCATACTGCGTTTCGGGTGCGGCATCGGTCACAGTTTCAAGTTGAACGTCGGCATAATCGCTGAAGTAATCGGTGAGGATCTCGGCGGCATGTGTCGTAAAGGTATCAGCGTTTTCCGGAATGACTATGCGGTAGTTTTCAACATTTACACCGTTAAAGGAAAGCGCTGCAATCGGATACGCTGAGCTGCGCTGCTTAATCGTATATTTTCGTATCAGGTGAAGCCGCAGTTGCTTCATGTCTAATGCGTTTATGCTGCCGTCCATGTTTATGTCTGCGCCATGTGTATTAATCTGAACGGACTGCCCGGCGAGGGTGAGTCTTAGATAAAGCATATCACGCGTGTTTATTTTACCGTCGTCATTAAGGTCGCCGAGCATATACTCCGCACCGGACGAGGTCATCGAAAATATGCAGGTCATTGACAAAAGCAATGAAATCGTAACAATTACTGAAATTATTTTCTTCATTTATCCCTCCAAAAAGCTTATGCAGACGAGTCTATATTTGCGAACGATCAATTACGTAATAATAATAGCACAAAATTTGCCGAAAATCAACAAAATGTTGGTAAAATTATAAACAGCATAAGAGAATTCATCGGAGAATCTTTAAAATCAGATTTTTTCTGATCTTTACCGAGTTTATAGGACAAAGCTCCTGACAGCAGTAGCAGCGGATGCATTTCGAGCGCGATATTGACGCGACCTTTCCCTTTCCATCCTTCTTTATTATTATAGTTGACACAGGACAGGACTCGGCGCATCTTCCGCAGCCGACGCATTTTTTACTGTCGATTACCGGACGCGGTGATAAATATCTTGCGAGCCGTCCGCCGAACAGGTCCGGCAGCTTTTTCAAAAGCAGTGATGCGTGCTGCGCTTCAGCAGTTTTAAAGTCTGTGATACCAAACGACGCAGGTGAGCATCCGATTATATCTAAGTCAGCCGACATACGCGGACATATACCGCGTTCGGCGTATTTATCAAGCATCGGCACTGTCCCCGAGTAGCCGATCAGCGCCTCGGCTGCAATATCAAGCGAAAACGGCGATAGTGACGACAGCATTGCTCCGACTATTCGTGGATTACCTCCGGTAGGCCCGTTTCCTTCCATCGCCACAACCGCGTCGCACACGGTCAGCACTTCATGGTACTGCATCGTACATAGGCACAGGTCGATGAGCATCTCGGTAAAATCGTTCATGTTGCTGTATCGCGCGTGCATCTCGAATTTTTCGACACCCGGTATAAGTCCGAACAGATTCTTCACGCCACAGCTTATACCGGTGAGCGAGTGTGTCTTCAGTTTACACAGATTAACGATAACGTCAACGTTATGCGCGGGTGTTATCATATTGAAGGAGCGGCACATCTTACCCTCATCATACCGAACGGCCGCAGCTGTTGTATCAAAATTCAGCGGACAGTCCTCGGAAACACACGCTGCATCTGTCATACATGTCTTATAGATTGTTCGCAGCGATATCTGAGTGTACGGTCCTCCCGAACTTTCGGCGACTATTATCTCGGACGCACCGAAGCGCCTCAGCGCTCGTATTGCAGCGCGTAGCATGTTCGGATGAGTTGTCGCGGCGCTGTCCGGCTTTTTCGCCGATACGAGATTCGGCTTTATCATGACGCGCCTGCCCCTGAAATAATCGGCAGCAATACCGAGTGACGTCCACTGTGATGCTATCAGCCCGGTCAGCGCGTCTATGTCGTAATTTTCACATCTGTCAATTGCTACGGGGTAATTGTATTTAAAGCTTTCGTTGTTCATTTAAGTGCGGAATTACCTTTCAGAAGAAATTCGGAAACCGTAAAACAGTATAGCATAATTTTCATAATATTTCAATCATAATAATACCTTGTATTTTGTAATAATTATCCTTAAGTTATTGTAATTGACAATTAAATGAATTATAATACACGTAAGGATTTTGGAGTAAAACGGAGGTCATTATGAAAAAGCTGCTTCTGATTATTAATCCGTCCGCGGGAAAAAGCGCCATGTCGCACAGTCTTTATGAGGTTTCAGAAGTATTTGTAAAAGGCGGATATGACCTGACTGTATACATTTCAAAAAGCGGTGAGGACATGCGCCACACTGTACGCGACCGTGCGATGGAGTTTGACGTGGTCGTCTGCTGCGGAGGTGACGGCACAATAAATATCGCCACGAAGGGTATGTATGAAGCGAATATAAAAAAGCCGCTTGGGTATATTCCGTGCGGCACTACAAACGATTTCGCGCTCAGCCGGAAAATTTCATCAGTCCCCGCGGAGGCGGCCTCACAAATTGTTGAAGGCGTAAAAAACGCAATAGATGTCGGATTTTTTAATTCAAAAATATTCGTCTACGTCGCAGCGTTTGGAGTGTTTTCGGAGGTCTCTTATCAGACTCCCGCACAGATGAAAAAAAATATCGGTCATGCGGCGTATGTTTTTGAAGGAATAAAATCATTGATGAAAATAAAACCGTACTCTATGAATATCGAGTACGATGGCGGCATGCTTGAGGGAGATTTTATATACGGAATGATAACGAACACACGCCGGGTCGGCGGATTTTCGATACCGATGATCGCAGATGTATGCTTTGATGACGGACTGATGGAGGTTACACTCGTAAGGCATCCTAAAACAACAACCGACAGTCAGCGTCTTCTCAATTCGCTGATAACGCAGGTACCCGATTCATCACTTGTTTATCACTTTCAGACTTCAAGCCTGAAGTATACGTCAGAAGAAAAAATCCAGTGGACCCTCGACGGCGAATACGGTGGAAATACGGCGCATGCAAATATTCACGTAGAACAGTCCACGCTCGAACTGATGTACTGAGAGCATAATTATTATAATAAAATGCGAAAATTACATTTTCGTTTAACAAAATGTTAAATATGATGTATCGCATTTTTTTATTGGAAAAAGTTCTTGAAAACTTGACTTTTATGAATTATAATGTATGTTGCAACAAATTGTTATTTGCATTAATAAAAAGGATTGGGTGATTTTTATGACCAACAACAAGCATCTTCTATCGTGGATCGACGAAATGGCTGCAATGACACAGCCTGACAAAATAGTCTGGATCGACGGCTCCGAGGAACAGGCTCAGGCACTTCGTGACGAAGCTTGCTCTACCGGTGAAATGATAAAGCTTAACCAGGATCTCCTTCCCGGCTGCTACCTCCACCGCACAGCCGTTAACGACGTTGCAAGAGTTGAGGGACGCACCTTCATCTGCACCTCGAAAAAAGAGGATGCAGGTAACATCAACAACTGGATGGCACCCGCCGAGTGCTATGAAAAGCTCTCAAAGCTTTATCGCGGCGCAATGAAGGGCAGAACAATGTATGTTATTCCCTACTCGATGGGCATTGTCGGAAGCGATTTCGCAAAGTACGGTATTGAGCTTACCGATTCCATTTACGTTGTTCTCAACATGCTCATAATGACGCGCGTCGGCAACGATATCCTTGATGGAATAGGCGAAAACGGCAACTTCATCAAGGGACTTCACTCAAAGGCTCAGCTTGATGAGGAAAACAGATACATCTGTCACTTCCCCGAAGACAATACAATCTGGAGCGTTAACTCCGGTTACGGCGGAAATGTTCTGCTCGGTAAGAAATGCTTCGCTTTGCGTATCGCTTCATTTCTCGGATGTAAGGAAGGCTGGATGGCTGAGCATATGCTCATTCTCGGCATCGAGTATCCCGACGGTCAGATCAAATACATCAGCGCAGCGTTCCCGTCAGCATGCGGCAAGACAAACCTCGCAATGCTTATTCCGCCTGAAATATACAGAAAGCAGGGTTATAAGGTATGGTGCGTCGGCGATGATATTGCATGGCTCCGTATCGGTAAAGACGGCAAACTTTGGGCAGTAAATCCCGAGAACGGCTTCTTCGGTGTTGCTCCCGGTACAAATGAAAAATCAAATCCCAACGCACTTGCTACCACAAGACGCGATACCATATTTACCAATGTCGTACACAATCTCGACAACAATACTGTATGGTGGGAAGGCCTTGACGATAACCCGCCGAAGAATGCGATCGACTGGAAGGGCAATCCGTGGGACTGCACGAAGTATGATAAGCATGACAAGTCGACCTGCGGGGCTCATCCCAACTCAAGATTTACGGCTAAGACCGTCAACTGCCCCTGCCTCTCCCCCGAATACACGAATCCCGCAGGAGTTCCGATTTCCGCAATCGTATTCGGCGGCAGACGCGCAAAGACAGCTCCGCTGGTATATCAGTCATTCAACTGGCAGCATGGTACGTTCGTAGGCTCCATCATGGCTTCCGAGACGACCGCGGCCGCATCAGGTGCAGTCGGTGTAGTCCGTCGTGATCCTATGGCTATGCGTCCGTTCACAGGCTATGACATGGGTGATTACTTTGCACACTGGCTCGAAATGGGCAAGAAAATCCCGAATCCTCCGATGATATTCAACGTCAACTGGTTCCGTACCGATGACGAGGGTCAATTCATATGGCCGGGCTTCGGCGACAACATGAGAGTTCTTCTCTGGATACTCGCCCGCTGCGAAGGTAAGGCTGATGCAGCTGAAACAGCGATCGGTTATATTCCTCATGCAGAGGATATCAACGTCGAAGGTCTTGACGTTACGACCGACACTATCCGTGAGCTCCTTTCCGTTGACCATGATGCATGGCTTGCCGATGTTGAGAACATCAAGGAATTCTACAACACCATCGGTGAAAGAGTTCCCACTGAGCTTTGCGAGGAGCTTCGTGGACTTGAGGATAGACTCAGTAAATAATCATGATTGGCGTAATCACTATTGTTGAAGCCATGAAGACTGCAATACTTTTGTACAATTGAATAGTCAAAGCGGGGCTGGCTCGGAAATGGGTCAGCCCCGTTATGGGATATAATAGCTACAGAGTACAACTGATGACTCAAGGGTGATTTACCGTTCAAATAATACGTGGCATTACCGCTTACAAATGTATCACATTTGCTTTTATGATATAATATAAGTCAGGCTTGAAAATAACAGAGGAAAGGCTGCGGCATTTATGAAAAAACTGCTCATAGTTGACGGCAACAGCATTCTCAACCGCGCGTACTACGGTATACGTCCACTTTCCACCAAAGACAGCATTCCGACCAACGCGACCTACGGCTTTATCACGATACTGAAGAAGCATCTCGATTCGCTCTCCCCTGACAGCCTGTTTTGTGCGTTCGATCTTCGTGCGCCAACCTTCCGTCACAAAATGTATGACGGGTACAAGGCGACGCGCCACGGTATGCCGGACGACCTCGCCGCGCAGCTTCCGTATGCTAAGGAAGCGGCGGCGGATATGGGCTTTCG
>CAZMRH010000008.1:4448-27177 GCA_964568705.1 uncultured Lachnospiraceae bacterium | reverse complement strand
CTCGTATGACAGTACCGGATATCCGCGGAAGGTACGTTCGCGTACAAATCCGCCGCTTGCGAATACCGCGTCTGGCGTAACGCCGTAACGCGTCAGCGCGTCGAATATTTTGTCTGCACCGTTTCCAGTGCCGTATATGATTATCGGGCGTATCTCATACCGCAACTTGTCCCAAAACGAGAAGTCGGGGAAAACCATGCTATCCATGCCTGCGATCCTCCTTGGCTTCAATTATGCCGTACTGTCGCATGAGTGCTATCCGTTCTTCGGCGATTTCGGCTGAAGCGGTGAGGTCATATGTCATCTCATGGCGTGTGCGACTTTGTAACGCTTTGAAAATACGCGACATCCACGCGTATGGCAGCAGATATGGATGCTTTATAAGATATGGTGAACGCGCCCGAAGTGATTTTGCGGAAGGGAACAGCGTTCTCAAAAGCGATGGTGATGTGCTACCCGTCTGCAACGCGTTCATAACAGTGCTTGCGCTGTGTACACGGTCGTCGGATGACAGCCCAAATACGCCGGAAGCAAGTATGTCGTCGAGCAGTCCGTCATACGGTACTGCCTCGGGAAATTCGTTTATTGCGTTCGGATAATCGCTCTCGGTAAAGCCGAGTATGCCGCATCCGAGCCGCAGAAGTGACGCAAAAAACACGCTTGCGCCGCAATCACTGACTGAGCATCGGATGTATTTCCAGTCGGCGGTGCTGTCGCAGTGACGCGCAAACAACAAAAGATCACACAGCAGCTTAAGGCCGAATCCGAGATATAGGAAGTGCTTGTACGCATGAAATATGAGGTAAAGCATGTGTGAGGTGTCGTCCATAACACGGAAGGGGACGTTGTCGATGACAAGAGTCGCACAGTTTCCGATCAGCGGGTCAAAGTAGCGATTCAGCGCGGCGATATTGTCGGGATAATCTTCAAATAAGCAGCGGTGCAGTTCAATCGACAGCACCTTGTCGGGACTTGTGTATTTTACGACCGATTTATCCGCATTATTCCCGGCGGCTGACAGCGCATAACCCTCGCGCGTCAGTGTACTTTCAGTTTCAGCGAGCATTTCGTCGGCAATAAAAAAATCGGCGTCGGAAGATAAACGTAAATCGGGCTTCGGATAAAGGGATGCGCAAACGATACCCTTGACAATAACGGGTGATATGCCTCCGACAGTCAGTGACGGATAAATCCGGCAAAGCTCGGCTGATTTGCGTATCTGCGCTACGGTGAGCGCACGTACGGTGGCACGTGTACGGTCAATGACATCTCCCTCCGCAAATTTATCAAGGCCGAGCGAGATGACCGCGTCAAAAACGAGCGGAAGCACGGAGTGATGTGCAGCGGCAATCAGTGCATGATCGCAGTATTCGCCGAAATCGTGTATATCCGGCTCACGCCCGACTATGCCGCACGAATACGACAGAAGTGCGCACAGTATTTCATATTCTCGTTGCGTAATACCGCCTCCCGATGATGTTTTGTACTCTAATCATACCACACTCCGGCATATATTTCAATAAAAAGTGCAAATCGGTGAATGAAAGGAGGTGCGATGGGGAATAATGAAGCATCAATAAAGAAACGGCAGGTGTAATAAATGAAGTTTTTCCTTTCAATATCAGCGGCAGTAATTATCTGCGCCGTTATAATGACACTGTTACCGACGTCGGATGACGGTATGATATACGATAACATGATACGGCTGCATGTGATTGCCGCTTCCGACAGTGAAGAGGATCAGTCACTGAAGCTTAAAGTACGCGATACGGTGCTTGAGTGCATCGGTGACAAGATCGAGGGTACGACAAAAAAGTCTGATGCGCAGGAGAAGATCGTAACGATGACAGGTGAGATAGAGGCGTGTGCGGAGGAGACTATCCGCGACTTGGGCAGCAACTATGATGTAAGTGTTGTACTCGGTACTGAGGAGTACCCCGAGCGTACTTATGAAAATTTCAGGCTTCCGGCAGGTGAGTACACGTCGCTTCGCGTTATAATCGGCGAAGGAGAAGGTAAGAATTGGTGGTGTGTACTGTTTCCGCCGCTGTGTACGGGAAGTGCCACAAAGGAAGAAGATGAGGAAGATTTTCTTGCGGCGGGCTTCACGGGTGAGCAGTATGAGCTGATACAGAACGATGCGTCGCCGAAGTATAAAGTAAAATTCAAGATACTTGAGATATTTGAAAATATATTCGGCACGTCGGAGAGCTGAGCGATTCCCGCACCGTGATGATGAGTCATGGTGCGGGAATACTGTGTTATAAACTGGTCCATCAGTTATGGCTCATTCCGCATCGAACGTATAAGAGCCTGTAATGCAGGGCATGTGGGGTATATTCGAGGTGCTCTTTGACACCATCGTTGTCTGTGCAAAGAACCGGACAGGTCTTTTTACAACATTTTTCTCTAAAAATCAAATTGCGGGATTGAAAGTCGGCACGGCTTGTGATATTATTATATGGAAGAAGGCGACACGGCAAAATAAGGAGATAAATTTATGGAGCTTTGGGACATTTACGATATAGACCGTATCAAAACAGGGAAGACTGTAATGCGCGGGGATAAGATGTACCCCGGTCAGTACCACAACGTAGTTCATGTTGTCATTTTTAATTCAAAAGGCGAGATGCTTATACAGCAGCGCAAAGAGGATAAGGACAGCTGGCCGAACATGTGGGACGTATCAGTCGGCGGAAGCGTAATCTCCGGTGAGAACACACGTCAGGGAGCCGAGCGTGAAGTAATGGAGGAATTGGGACTGAAAATTTGTCTTGACGGTAGACGTCCGGCACTCACGGCAAATTATTTCCCGGGTTATGACGACGTATATCTGCTTATTGCGGACTTCGATACCTCCATACTCAAGCTTCAGCCTGAGGAAGTCAAGGACGTTATGTGGGCATCTGAAGAGACGATATTGTCGATGATCGACGAGGGAACGTTTATTCCGAATCACAAGTGCTACATATCGTACCTTTTCGCGCTCAAAGATCAAATAGGCATAAAGGACGCAGTTAAACTGTAAAAGAAGTCAAACAGCCTCCGCTTGATTTTTAGCGGAGGCTGTTATTTTACTGAATCACTGGCGTCCCGTCACCGTAGATGATGTTGTTTATCTTCTTGGCGGTCGCATCAAGTCCTACGTCAAGTATTGACATGTCGTTGTACCAGCCGTATTTCCAGTCGCCGTCAAACGGGGCAGAGAATGTGGTGATCTTAATTAAATCCTTTGTTTTAAGAACTGCCGTACCTGTGGATATAAGTGTCGGGATTGTGATGTTGGTCGATACCTTGCGGCTGCAATATTTGACAAGATCGGCGATCTGTGATGCGGTGCAGTTGTTCATTACTTTATCGTAGATACCGAGCAGAACGTCGCGGTGGCGTCTCGTGCGGCTGAAGTCACCGTCGCCGCCGACCCATCTGTTGGTAAGATGACGAAGCGCAAAGTAGCCGTCCATATGATTAACACCGACGACAAGCCCTTTGAAGCCGTATGAAGTATACAGCTCGACCTCACCCTCGTCAAGCGTCACATCAATACCGCCGATGGCATCAACGATATTTTTGATACCTTTGAAGTTGATTGAGATATAGTTTTGTATATCCAGATCAAACAGCTCGTTTATCGTATTGATGCACAGCCCGATCCCGCCGAAAACGTAGGGTGTGTTGAGCCTGTTCCAGCCATATCCCTCGATTGGTACAAGGATATCGCGCATCAGCGAGATCATTTTTACATCACCCGTTACCTTGTTGTATGACAGGACTATCATGCAGTCGGATCTGCCGCGCTGAGTGGCACTGCTGCGCGAGTCACGACCTATGAGCAGTATGTTCAGTATGTCGGGATTCTTTTGTTCTTTGTGATAAATCGGGATTCCGGCTTCAGCGGGTTCCTCGTAGACGTAGTCCTCGTCAAGGTTTAAATTAAGCCAGTCAGACTCCATATCGTCTGACGAAGTCTCTCCGTCCTCAAGATACTCGTCTACCACGTTGTCAGGGGCTTCATCGGAAATATCCGGCTTCGTGTCGACTGTATATTCATCGGTGCGGTCGTTTATCGGAATCTTTTCGTACATCCGCAGGTAGTAGACAAGAAACACTGTGACTGCGGTTATGATAAGGACAAGCAGAAGGATACCGATTATCAGAAGCGTTCTTTTGGCTATTTTTTTAGATGTATGTTTTTTCATCATATATACTTTCTACAGATAAATATGTTAATTACAGTATAGCAAATGAGTCGACGTGTGTCAAGAAGTATTGCCAAGGCTAGCCGGATATTTGATTTACCTTGATTGGCTGTCGTTATATGCTTATCGGATTTTAATTCGGTATTCTTTTTTGTTTTAATATTTTTTCTTTGTCGGAATGACACCGCACCGCACAAAATGTCAAGACACATGTTCCTGCCTCTGATATAATACGACCATGCGGAAAGGATGAGACTATGGACTGGATTACGGGAATACAGCGTGCTATCGACTATACCGAGGCACATCTGACAGATGAAATCGACTATGAAAACGTGGCGAAAGCTGCGTACAGCTCGAGTTTTCATTTTCAGCGGGTGTTCGGTATTCTCTGCGGCTACTCACTCGGTGATTACATCCGGATGCGCCGGCTGTCACTTGCAGCGGAGGAAGTGCGTCGCACTGATGACAAAATAATAAACATTGCCATGAAGTACGGCTACGATACGCCCGAGAGCTTTTCCCGCGCCTTCGCCCGCTTCCACGGTATCACGCCTACCGAAGCGCGTCACGGCGGGAACATCAAATCCTTCTCACGTCTTTACGTAAAACTAAATTTAGTCGGAGGAAACATTATGGACTACAGAATCGAGAAAAAGGAAGCATTCAAGGTCATCTGCAAGAAAAAGCAGGTAAACAAGCCGCAGGGTGACACTGCCACAGCCGATATTTCGGCATTCTGGGTTGAATGTGGTCGTGACGGTACAATGGAGACGCTGTGCAAGTACGCCAAGTTTGACAACCTGAACGGCGTTCTCGGCATCTGCTTCTCGGGTGAGATAGCGGATTCCGGATTCCCATACGGAATCGGTGCAGAGTATAACGGTGCCCCGGTTACTGATGCGGGATTTGACATTGTCGAGATCCCGGCATACACCTTTGCGGTATTCAATTGCCGCGGTAAAATGCCTGACGCGTTCAAGAACACGTACATGAAGATCTACTCGGAATTCTTCCCGCAAAGCAGCACTTACGAATACGGAAACGGAATTGAGCTTGAGGTTTATCCTTCCGCAGATGTAAGTGATCCCGATTACAGCTGTGAGATCTGGATTGCGGTGAACGAGAAGAAGTAAGCGCACGATATCTAAGCTTAGGGGATACGCGAAACTGAAAGATTGAAATATCTGAAAGATTATAGAAGGAGCTGTAAAAAACAGCACAAAAAATCCGAGCTTTTTCATTATGATGAGGCTCGGATTGCTTTTTGGGGGTAATTCCCGGATATTTTGAAAAGATCTGAATTTTTAAGTATAACAACAAAACCGACGGCATTTTGGACTGCATCGGCGTTAAGCTGTTGAAAACTTTTCAGCTTTTTATGCTGCGATTGGTACAACAGACTTTTTCAAATGGTACTTGTGAAGGTTAAAACCAGAGGAGTATTTCTATATAATTAAACTTAATACCACGTTTATGGAATATTTACTGCTCGTGCTTGTGGCGATGACGGTTGTCGCACTGATAAGGATCGCCGGAATTATACTTGTGCTCGCACTTCTCACAGCGCCTGCCGCACTTACAGGGTTATTTACAGCTGACCTAAAAAACCGAATAGTATATTCCATACTATTATGCAGTGAAATCGGTATATATCGCTAAAGTCAGAAAGTAATAAAATTTCATGCCTGTTCGTATAATTTGTAATACGGTAAACGCAACTCCGATCTGTAAACATGTAATGTGTATTATAACAAAAATATCATATATAATACGGAAATATTTGTAAATGTGTAATGAATGTTAAAATAGTTCAAATTATGTATTGCAATATGTTCTTTGATATGTTATAATAAGAAAAAATAACCAAGACAGGAAGAATATTATAATGACTCGTACAAGCAACTTTATTATTATAATTATTAGCGTTATTAGCCTACTATTAGGTAATAGCGTTTTTCAGGTTGATTCAAATATGGGTTATAATAATATATCTTGACTGCCTGTAAAAAAAGATATGTTGAAGCCTGTGGTTGATTCAGCCACAGGCTTATTTTATATATAAATCTACAAGAAAGCAGGTGTCTGACATGAAACCGACCGGAGCGCAAATCATAATTGAAACTTTGATCGAGCAGGGATGCGATACCGTCTTCGGGTATCCCGGTGGGCAGGTGCTTAATATATATGATGAACTTTATATTAATTCCTCACGTATTAATCATATAATAACAGCACATGAGCAAGGAGCATCACATGCTGCTGACGGATATGCAAGAGCTACAGGACGTGTCGGAGTCGTAATAGCAACCTCCGGTCCAGGAGCTACAAACTTAGTTACAGGTATTGCAACCGCTTATCTTGATTCAACCCCTATGGTGGCTATAACCGGAAATGTACCTGTTGAACTCATCGGACGTGACAGCTTCCAGGAAGTCGATATAATGGGTATTACGATCCCGATAACGAAACATAACTATATTGTCAAGGACGTGAGGGAGCTCGCTGCAACTATAAGAGAAGCCTTTAAAATCGCAAAATCTGGAAGACCCGGACCTGTGCTTATTGATGTTCCTAAAGACGTACAGATAAACACCTGCGAGTTTACACCGGAACCGATTGTAGAAAAATATCCTGCAAAGACTGCATCGGACGAGGATATTACACGTGCTGCCGAAATGATAGCAAAATCTGAAAGACCTTACATATACTGCGGTGGCGGAGCGGTGATAAGCGCGGCATCCGATGAGATCACAGCGCTTGCCCGTAAAATAGACGCACCGGTCGGGTGCAGTATGATGGGGCTTTCAGCAATCTCCGGTGACTTTGAATTAGCACTCGGAATGCAGGGCATGCACGGCACATATGCGTCCTCCCGTGCAATGCATGATTCGGATTTAATAATTACTCTTGGTGCACGGTTCAGCGATAGAGCGACAGGAAAAAAAAGCGGCTTTGCAACGAATTCAAAGATAATACACGTTGATATAGAGCCTGCCGAAATTGAAAAGAACATACCGGTGACACTCGGTATAATCGGAGATGTAAAGGATTTTACAAAGAGGCTTTATGATTTGGTCAGTTCAGTTAAGCATCCGGAATGGCACACAAAGGTTGCAGCGTACCGTGAATTTGTGGAATCGGCAGACGTTGACATGTCAGCCCTGACTCCTTATTCAATAATTGATACTGTCCAAAAATATACGACACCTGATACAATGATTGCAACCGATGTCGGTCAACACCAGATTTGGTGTGCACAGAGGTATAAATTTAAAAAGCCCCGCACGTTTTTAACAAGCGGTGGGCTTGGAACAATGGGCTTCGGTGTTGGTGCTGCGATTGGAGCAGCATTCGCAAGCGGACAACGCACCGTACTCTTTACAGGCGACGGCAGCTTCGGCATGAATCTCAATGAGCTTGCCACTGTTGTTTCGAATAATATACCTTTAACGATAGTTATTATGAATAACGGCGTACTCGGAATGGTACGTCAGTGGCAGACATTATTTTATAAAAAACATTATTCTAACACGATACTCAATCGTAAGACGGATTTCGTAAAACTTGCAGAAGCATTCGGTGCTGACGGCTATCTTGCCGAAACAATAGAGGATTTTGATCGGGCATTCAGTACTGCTTATAAAAAGGGAGTACCTGCGGTAATCGACTGCCGTATCGATAAAGATGAAATGGTTCTTCCGATGACGCCGCCAGGAGGCACGATTGAACAGATAATCGTGAATAAAAGTCAGATAAATCGGTACCTGGGAGATTAACATGATAAGAGAATTTATTATTGCAATAAGAGTATCCAACCGCTTTGGTGTCTTAACCCGTGTATCTTCTATGTTTTCACGCCGTGGCTTCAATATAGACAGTCTTACGGTCAGTATAACGGAAACCCCGGGTGTATCTCGTATTACAATTACCATGCAAGGTGATGATGGGGATCGGAATCAGATAATAAAGCAACTCACCAAGCTACACGAAGTGCTTGAGATTTCCGAGATGGAGACAGCAAAATCAGTAATCCGTGAATTCATGCTTATTAAAATAAAGAGTAATACCGAAACAAGGCAAGAGGTAATGGACGCTGTCGGAGTATTCAGAGGGAATGTTATCGATTATGGCAGCGAGTCTATCATCGTCGGAATATCCGGTGAGAGTCAGAAAGTCAAGGCTTTCACAGAACTTATGGAGCCGTTTGGAATCCTTGAGATTTGCCGTACAGGTGCAGTCGCACTTGAGCGCGGTACCGATTGCCTCAGGCTCAAGGACATGAACTATATCAACGGCATGACAACCGAAGACACAAAAACCATATAATTAATACAATTATGTATTAAAATATCAAACTAATTTTAAGGGAGAACATATCATGGCTACAATGTATTACGAAAAGGACTGTAATATGTCATATCTGGAGGGCAAGACTGTCGCTGTTGTAGGCTATGGCAGCCAGGGACACGCACATGCACAGAATCTTCGCAATAGTGGAGTAAAGGTAATAATCGGGCTATACGATGGCTCAAAATCCGCAATTACAGCAAAGGCTGACGGCTTTGAAGTTTATAATACTGCTGATGCAGTAAAGAAGGCTGATGTTGTTATGATTCTTGTAAACGATGAAAAGCAGGCAGCACTTTATAAATCAAAAATTGCACCTAACCTTAAGGACGGCATGACCCTTGCATTTGCTCACGGCTTTAACATTCACTATGGACAGATCATACCTCCGGCAACAATAAACGTAATCATGATCGCCCCCAAAGGCCCCGGACACACAGTTCGCAGCCAGTTCACAGAAGGTAAAGGTGTACCTGACCTTATAGCAGTGTACCAGAACGCAACCGGTGACGCACGAGAGATCGCCCTCGCATATGCAAACGGAATCGGCGGCGCACGTGCAGGTGTTCTTGAGACGACATTCCGTGAGGAGACCGAGACGGATTTGTTCGGCGAGCAGGCAGTATTATGCGGCGGTGTTACAGCTTTGATGAAGGCAGGCTTTGAAACACTTGTTGAAGCAGGCTATCAGCCGGAAAACGCTTACTTCGAGTGCATTCATGAGATGAAACTCATCATAGACTTGGTTGTCGCAAAGGGTATATCATTTATGAGGTATTCTATTTCCGACACAGCAGAATATGGGGATTACACTGTCGGTTCGAGAATTGTCACTGATGAGACAAAGAAAGAGATGAAGAAAGTTCTCACTGAGATTCAAAACGGCGAATTTGCGCGTAACTGGATACTTGAGAATCAGGCAAACCGCCCATATTTCAACTCGAGGAGAAGATTAGAGGCAACCCATCCCGCTGAGATCGTCGGAAAAGAACTGCGCGATAAGATGAACTGGGATAAATAAGTATTAATTATATGTATTAAGGAGATGTGCTGCCATGATAAGCGACAGAGTAAAAAAAAGTGTCGAACGCGCACCGCAACGCTCACTTTTAAAGGCAATGGGATATACAGATAACCAGATAAAGCGGCCGCTCATCGGCATCGTTAATTCTTTTAACGAGGTAATCCCCGGTCATATCCATCTTCAGAATATTGCCCGCGCAGTTAAAGACGGTGTTCTGTCAGCCGGCGGCACACCGATGGAATTTAATACAATAGGGGTGTGCGACGGACTTGCAATGGGGCACATCGGAATGAAATATTCACTTGTCACGCGGGAGCTTATCGCCGACAGCATTGAATGTATGGCAAAGGCGCACGGCTTTGATGCACTTGTGTTTATTCCTAACTGCGATAAAATAGTGCCCGGTATGCTTATGGCGGCCTGCCGCGTTAATATACCGTCAATATTCATATCCGGAGGACCTATGCTCTCAAACTGCTCTGATGAAGGTAACTTCATGGATCTCAACAGCGTTTTTGAAGCTGTCGGTGCATACAAGAACGGAAAAATCGATGAGGCGCGTCTAAACTATTTTGAAGAAAATGCCTGTCCAGGCTGTGGCTCATGCTCCGGTATGTTCACCGCAAACTCAATGAACTGCCTTTGCGAAGCTCTCGGAATCGCTCTTCGGGGAAACGGTACGATACCAGCGGTTTATGCCGAGCGTATCCGCCTTGCCAAAAGAGCAGGGGAGCAGATTATAGAACTTTTTGAGAAAGATATAAAACCCTGTGACATCATAACCGATAAAGCGTTTGCAAACGCTCTCTGCGTAGATATGGCGCTTGGTTGTTCAACTAATTCCGTGCTTCATTTAGCGGCAATCGCACATGAAGCAGGTGTGAAGTTTGACCTCAATATGATAAACGAGATTAGTGAACGTACACCGAACCTTTGTCACCTTGCTCCCGCAGGACACCATCATATGCAGGACTTGAATGCAGCAGGCGGAGTTCAGGCAGTTATGGGGGAACTTGCCTCTGCCGGATTTCTTGACATATCACTTATGACCGTCACAGGAAAGACGGTTGCCGTAAATATAGGGAATGTACGTTCGACAAACGCCGAAGTTATCCGCAGTATTGATAACCCGTATTTAAAAACCGGCGGACTTGCGATACTCTTCGGTTCACTTGCCCCTGACGGTTCAATAGTTAAGCGCAGCGCGGTATCACCTGAAATGCAGGTGCACCGCGGTCCTGCCAGAATATTCAACAGCGAAGAAGAAGCAATCGAAGTTATATATAAAGGCGGAATTGTAGCAGGTGACGTAGTAGTCATACGTTATGAGGGACCCTCCGGCGGTCCGGGAATGCGTGAAATGCTCTCCCCAACCTCTGCAATTGCCGGAATGGGACTTGACCGCAAGGTTGCTCTTATTACTGACGGGCGCTTCTCCGGTGCAACACGCGGAGCTGCGATTGGGCATGTTTCTCCCGAAGCCGCAAACGGCGGTGCTATTGCATATGTGCATGAAGGGGATATTATCTCCATTAATATTCCGAATTACAGCATTAATCTTGAAATTTCCGACAATGAACTACAAAAGCGCAGAAACAATACTAAACTAAAGGTAAACACTGAACTATCAGGCTACCTAAAAAGGTATGCAAGAATGGTATCATCTGCCGACCGCGGAGCTATAATTGAATAGCAAGGCGCAAATATATAGTATTTGATTACACGAGATTAGCGTGAAAGTTTAGAAAACAGTACTGTATGAAACTGTTTCACGTACGAAAAGAACTAAAAATGGGACCCAATCCATTTTTACGGCGAAGCCGCCGCAGCTTTCCCAAAGTATTTGTACCGCCGCAGAGCGGCAGAATGGGGATTTACATGAAAAAACAAATTAAAATATTCGACACAACCCTGCGTGATGGTGAACAATCCCCCGGCTGCAGCATGAATTTGTCTGAAAAGCTTGAAATTGCACATCAGCTTGAGAGGCTCAAGGTGGATATTATCGAAGCAGGATTCGCTGTATCCTCACCTGGAGACTTCAAATCCGTTAAGGCAATCGCAGATATGATCAAGGATTGCTCTGTTGCCTCGCTTGCCAGATGCTCCGTCGGAGACATTGATGCAGCGTGGGAAGCTGTAAAGGGTGGTGTCGATCCAAGAATACATGTGTTTATCGCATCCTCCCCAATACATATGGAATATAAACTAAAAATGACGCCTGACGAGGTTCTTGAAAGAGCTGCAGAAATGGTGTCATATGCGGCAGGGCGCTGTTCAAATATCGAGTTTTCTGCCGAAGATGCAATGCGAAGTGATGCGGAATTTCTTGTAAAGCTGTGCGACACTGCAATAAAGAATGGAGCAAAAGTGCTCAATATACCCGATACCGTTGGTTATACCACACCCGGTGAGATGCAGTCAATGATAGAATACCTCATAAAAAACGTAGAGAATTCCGATATGGTTGAGTTCTCCGTGCACTGTCACAATGACTTGGGCATGGCTGTGGCAAATTCTCTCGCCGGTGTTATGGGCGGGGCTTTGCAGATAGAATGCTCGGTGAACGGAATAGGTGAACGAGCAGGAAATGCTTCTCTTGAGGAAGTAGTTATGGCGATTGCAACCCGTCCGACACTCTTTTGCAGTACACCTCGTGTGGACACACGCCAAATTTATCGCACAAGTAAGCTTGTCTATGGTGTCATAGGACAGAGTGCAGCACCTAACAAACCGATTGTCGGAGAGAACGCTTTTGCACATGAGGCAGGGATTCATCAACACGGTGTACTTGCAAACAAAGCGACATATGAGATATTAACTCCCGAATCGGTTGGGGTTACGACGAATAATATGGTACTTGGCAAGCATTCGGGCAAGCATGCTTTTGTTGCCCGTCTCGCGGAACTTGGATATGAGCTGACTGAAGATGAGCTTTCTGACGCTTTTGTAAGATTCAAGGAACTGTGCGACAAGAAGAAAAACGTTACCGACGGAGATATAGAAGCACTTATAAATAATAGTGCCACACCTGACGGCAAATATCAGTTTGTAAGCTTTGATGTTAAGACTATCGGAAAATGCGGTGTAAGCGGAACAATATGCCTTAAATACGGGGACGAACTCATTGAATCAACTTCACTCGGTGACGGCTCCATTGATTCAATCTATGCTGCAATCGACAAGATAGTTTTGCCACCGGAGCATACGCTTGACAAATTCATCATAAATGCTGTATCAGAAGGCAAGGATACGCTTGGCGAGGTTATACTCAGACTTAAAACAGATGCGCAGATGTATAACGCACGCGGTCTTTCCACTGATATTATTGAAGCGAGCATAATTGCTTACCTTAATGCTATTAATCTGTTGACCATATAAGAAAGCAACCGTTTAATGACAGTTCATCATACAGTTAAAGCTATGTACCACCGCAGAGCGGCGAAATGGAGATTATAATGTCAGATAAAAAAATTGAGATATTCGATTCCACACTGCGCGACGGCTCACAAGGTGAGGGAATTTCGTTTTCCGTACAGGATAAAATAAATATTGTAAAGGCGCTTGATAAATTCGGTGTCGATTATATTGAAGCTGGGAACCCCGGCTCAAATCCTAAGGATCTTATATTTTTTGAAATGTTGAAGAGCATCAGACTTGAGCATGCAAAGCTTTGTGCATTCGGTTCAACAAGGCGGAATAGTGTATTGCCTGAGAATGACTTAAACATAATTAATCTTGTTAAGGCTGAAACACCCGTATGTGTTATATTCGGAAAAACATGGGACTTGCATGTACATGAAATATTAAAAATTTCTCTTGATGACAACTTAACGATTGTAAGTGATACGATAAGGTATTTGAAGTCACTTGGCAAGGAAGTCATATTTGATGCCGAACATTTTTTTGACGGATATAAGGCAAAAAGTGAATATGCGATCTCTGTACTTCTTGCAGCAATAGATGGCGGCGCTGACGAAATATGTCTCTGCGACACGAACGGCGGGTGTATGCCGCATGAAATCAGTGCGATTACTGAAACTATTTGCGGTCACTTTCCGGACTTCAAGGTCAGTATTCACTGCCATGACGACACCGGATGTGCTGTTGCCAATTCAATCGCCGCAGTCAGGGCAGGTGCGGTCGGAGTACAAGGTACCTTTGTCGGGTATGGGGAGAGATGCGGTAATGCTGACCTCTCAACGATAATCCCTAATCTTGCCCTTAAATGTGGTTATAAATGTAATGGAGATCTTTCTGAACTTAAGAATACTGCTGCATTTATATCTGAAATATCGAATGTTCACTTGAGAGGGAGCAAGCCGTATGTAGGTAAAAGCGCATTCGCACATAAAGCAGGAATGCATATCGACGGTGTTATGAAGCTCGCTAAATCCTTTGAACATATAAATCCCGAGCTTGTCGGAAATCAGAGAAAATTTCTAACAAGCGAAGTCGCCGGGCGGGGTACGATACTTCCGCTTATAAAAAAGTATGTACCAACTCTTAATAAAAACTCTCCGGAGACTGAAAATATAATAAATGTTCTTAAAAAAATGGAATTTGACGGTTATCAGTATGAAGCGGCAGATGCAAGCTTTGAGCTTCTTATAAAGAAGCAGTTAGGGCTGTGGCAGCCGAGCTTCAAAATACTGTTTTTCAACATCTCTGATGAATTTACGATAGGAGACGGACAGATACAGTCGAGAGCCATGATAAGGGTTGAGGTAAACGGTGAGACTGAGGTTGTCGGTGACATTGGAAACGGACCTGTCAATGCGATTGATAAAGCACTCAGGAAAGTGCTCCGAATGTTCTACCCTGAGATCGAAAACATGCACCTGATAGATTACAAGGTGCGTGTAATTAATTCGAATAACTCAACCGCTGCGAGGACTCGTGTACTTATCGAATCTACCGACGGTGTTGAAACTTGGTCAACCATCGGGGTTTCCGACGATATAATCGAAGCAAGCTTTATCGCTCTGATCGATTCATTTGAATATATTTTATCCAGAAAAGGAGCTTGACATTATGCCAATGACAATGAGCCAAAAAATACTTGCTGCACATGCAGGGATGGATTCTGTAGAAGCAGGGCAATTAATTATAGTGAATCTTGACCTTGTGCTCGGCAACGACATAACCTCTCCGGTGGCAATTTCTGAATATAAAAAACTTGGTACAGACAAAGTATTCGATAATAAAAAAGTAACGATGGTTATGGATCACTTTGTACCGAACAAGGATATCAAAGCTGCGGAGCAGTGTAAAATGTGCCGCGATTTCTGCGGAGAACTCGGCATTGATAAATTCTTTGATGTGGGACAAATGGGTGTTGAACACGCAATCCTTCCCGAAAAGGGTCTAGTCATAACCGGAGATGCTGTAATCGGCGCGGATTCTCACACCTGCACATATGGTGCACTTGGCGCTTTTTCAACCGGTGTAGGGTCAACTGACATGGCATGTGCTATGGCAACAGGAAAAGCATGGTTTAAGGTTCCTTCAGCCATTAAATTTGAGCTTATCGGTAAGCCCGGCAAATATGTGTCCGGTAAGGATGTTATTCTTCATATAATAGGTATGATCGGTGTTGACGGAGCACTATATAAATCGATGGAATTTTCAGGTGAGGGACTTTCCGCTCTTTCCATGAGTGATCGCTTCTGCATGGCAAACATGGCGATCGAAGCAGGAGCGAAAAACGGTATATTCGAGGTCGACGAACAGACAATTGAGTTTGTAAAGACTCACAGCAGTCGTGAACCTGTGGTATATAAAGCAGATACTGATGCGGTATATGACGAAACTTATGTAATTGATATGCCAAGGATCAAACCCACTGTCGCATTCCCTCATCTACCGGATAATACGCGTACAATTGATGAGGTGGGAGAAGTAAAGATCGATCAGGTCGTGATAGGTTCTTGCACAAACGGCAGACTTGAAGACCTTATTGTCGCGGCAGAAATAATGAAGGGCAAAAAGGTTGCAAAAAACGTTCGCTGTATCGTAATTCCCGCAACACAGAAGATATATGTTGAGGCAATGGACATGGGGCTTCTTAAAACATTTGTGGAATGTGGAGCGGCAGTGTCAACACCTACCTGTGGTCCATGTCTCGGCGGACATATGGGTATACTTGCTAAGGGGGAGCGCGCCATCGCAACGACAAACCGAAACTTTGTCGGCAGAATGGGACATCCGGAATCAGAGGTATATCTTGCAAGCCCTGCCATTGCCGCAGCATCCGCGATAACCGGTAAAATATCTTCTACCACGGAGGTTATGTAATATGAATTATAACGGTTCAGTAATCAAATACGGTGACAACATAGACACCGACGTAATAATCCCTGCAAGATACCTTAATACGACTGACAAGAAAGAGCTTGCCTCACATTGTATGGAGGATATTGATAAGACATTTATAACAAGGGTGAAGTCAGGCAATATAATGGTTGCAGGCTATAACTTTGGCTGTGGTTCTTCACGTGAGCACGCACCTATTGCTATAAAAGAAAGTGGAATTACTCTCGTTATTGCAAAAAGCTTTGCTCGAATATTTTATCGCAACTCTATCAATATCGGTCTTGCAATTATTGAATGTTCTGTTGCGGCTGAGGAAATCTCAGAAGGAGATGAACTTGAGGTTGATCTCGATGCCGGTGTTATATATAATAAAACCACAGGAAAAAAGTACGAAACAACGCCGTTTCCGAAATTTATCCAGTCGATAATCGTAGCTGGAGGTCTTGTAGAATCTGTCAGAAAGGGTATTCTTAAATAATAATGAATTATAATATTACACTTCTGAAGGGTGACGGAATCGGCCCCGAAATTGTTGATTCTGCGGTAGCTGTGCTTAAAACAATCGGACAGAAATACAATCACACCTTCAACTTTACCAGCTTTTTAATGGGTGGTTGTGCATATGATGACACAGGTACACCTCTGCCGGATGAAACCGTCACGGGTTGCCTTGCATCCGACAGCGTGATGCTCGGTGCGGTCGGTGGTCCCAAATGGGATAATCTGCCCGGACACTTACGCCCTGAGAAAGCACTGCTCGATATACGTACAGCACTTGGCTTATATACAAATCTTCGTCCGGCGAAGCTTTATCCGGCACTAAAAGATGCCTGCCCACTACGTGAGGAGGTAGCATCAAAAGGATTCGATCTTCTAATGATAAGAGAGCTGACCGGAGGTATCTATTTCGGTGAGCGTGGTCGCCGTGAGGGGAAATACGGTCCTGAGGCATACGATACTGAATGCTATAGTGAAATGGAGATTGAGCGTATTGCAAGAGTTGCATTTAGTTCGGCAATGCTCAGGAGCAAGAGTGTTATCAGTATAGACAAGGCAAACGTGCTTGAGTCCTCACGTCTGTGGAGAGAGGTTGTACATAAAGTTGCAGCTGACTATCCCGATGTTACATGCAAGGATATGCTTGTGGATAACGCTGCTATGCAGCTTATCAAGAATCCGGGGCAGTTTGACGTTGTTGTTACCTCAAATATGTTCGGTGATATACTCTCCGACGAATCCTCCCAGATTACCGGATCAATCGGTATGTTAGCGTCAGCATCCCTCGGAGACACAAAACGCGGGCTATATGAACCAATCCACGGTTCAGCACCGGACATTGCCGGACAGGGTATTGCAAATCCTATTGCGACAGTTTTATCTGCAGCAATGATGCTTCGTTTCTCTTTCGGGCTTGATGTCGAAGCTGACAACATTGAATGTGCTGTTAATCGTGTACTGACAGACGGTTGGCGTACCGCGGATATCATTGGCTCATCTGGAAAAATACCACAGTCTACTATTGAGATGACAGAAAAGATACTGTCCAATATATAATGAAATGCTCTATAAATCATGCATTATTTCATATCCGGAATAATACATTGTGTATAAATAGTCGAGCAAAAACTTGGATATATGCTTTTGCGAAAATTATATATTTACACTTCTAATGCATATCATTATAAATATACGGATTTATAAAATCTTAAATATTAAATCGTTATTTCTATAAATTTACTATTGCATATTTGTATAACACATGATATAATAGGTAAAATTAAACAACAAGGATATAACAATGACCTGTACTATGTACACATTTGAATACCGTTATTTTAGCTTTACTAACATTTATTTTAGTAGGGATTGTTCCGGTTTGGCAAAAATGTGTGACCGTACTTAGTATCAGGATTTGTACTTGAGCTTTGTATGCACCCGTAGCCAAATCGGCTGCGGGTTTTTTATATTCAAAAGAGAAACGGAAGGGTTAAATCATGATTGTAGTATTAAAAAAAGATCCGAACAGAGAGCAGCTTTCAAATCTCATAACATGGCTAAAAGATAAGGGCGTGCAGGTTCACATCAGTGAAGGTACCTCGCATGTTATTTTAGGGTTGGTCGGCGATACGTCGAAAATCGATATTGATCTTATCGCAGCCCTTGAGATCGTAGAAACCGTAAAGCGCGTGCAGGAGCCGTACAAGAGCGCAAACCGCAAATTTCATCCGGAGGATACGGTCATCGATCTCGGTTGTACCACAATCGGCGGGGGAAGCCTTGCGATTATGGCAGGACCTTGCTCTGTTGAGAGCGAGGAGCAGATCATCAGCATTGCGAAGAGGGTGAAGGCAGCGGGAGCCACAATGCTGCGCGGTGGCGCATTCAAGCCGCGAACCTCACCATATTCCTTCCAGGGAATGGGCGAGGACGGCATTAAGCTTCTTGAAGCCGCAAAGGCGGAAACAGGCCTTCCCATAATCACTGAAATTATGGACGCATCTCAGCTTCCTCTTTTTGGAAATGTGGATGTGATACAGGTCGGTGCGCGCAATATGCAGAACTTCAATCTTCTGAAGGTACTCGGTGCGCAGGATAAACCTGTCCTTATAAAACGAGGTATGTCCTCCACTTATGAAGAACTTCTGATGAGCGCGGAATACGTTATGGCGAACGGCAACGAGAAGGTTATACTCTGCGAGCGCGGCATCAGGACGTTCGAGACCTATACCCGCAATACGCTTGACATCGCGGCAATACCCGCCCTGAGAAAGCTCACCCACCTTCCGATAATCATAGACCCGAGCCATGCGACAGGGAAAGCGTCCCTTGTAGCTCCGCTATCGATAGCGGCAGTTGCGGGAGGAGCCGACGGACTTGAAATAGAAGTCCACAACGATCCGGAGCACGCGATGAGCGACGGTCCGCAGTCGTTGAAGCCGGATGCGTTCGACATTCTGGCCAGAAAGCTAATTCGTCTGCACGGCTTCATGAAGACACTGGAGGACTGAAGATTGAAAGATGCATTAAGTGGAAGTTGCAGACAGCATCTTTCAAACATAAGTTTTATACCTTTCGTATTCGGCAAATACGAATTCCGGTACAACCGAAACGGTAAAAACTTTAAAGAAAGGCATAATAATATGAATATAGGTATAGTAGGTCTCGGACTTATCGGAGGGTCACTCGCGAAGAGCATAAAGCTATACACCTCTCATCATGTCGCGGGGATCGATCTTGATGACGAGATCATGCTACTCGCAAAGCTCTGCGGTGCGATTGACGAGCCGCTCTGCGATGAAAAACTTGGCAAATGTGATCTCGTGCTCACGGCGATTCGACCGGAGACAACAGTCGGCTGGGTGAAGTCACACGGTAAGTTAATGTCAAAGAGCGCTATTCTCGTCGATATGTGCGGAGTAAAAAGAATGGTATGCGCAACTCTTGCCCCGCTTTCGCGTGAATTCGGATTTTCATATATAGGCGGGCATCCTATGGCGGGACGGGAAAAGGGTGGATTCGTCAATTCGTCAGGAGAACTTTTCTCCGGTGCGTCCATGATTTTAACCCCCGATGACAGAACAAGTATAGAAATGCTTGAGATGCTTAAGAATTTCTTCCGTGATATAGGCTTTGCCGACCTCACGTTCACCACGCCCGACGAGCATGATCGCATAATAGCATACACCTCGCAGCTCGCGCATATAACATCGAGTGCGTATATAAAGTCCCCCGACGCGCAGAAGAGACGCGGGTTTTCCGCCGGCAGCTTCCGTGATATGACGAGGGTCGCCAGACTGGATTCTGATATGTGGACGGAATTATTCCTTGATAATGCGGATTATCTTTCGGAACAGCTTGAGATATTGATCGGAAATCTGTCCGATTACCTTGATGTGATAAACAAAAAGGACGAAGTGCGTTTGAGGCAGCTTCTGCAAGCGGGCTGTGACATGAAGTCGTCCGCCGGAGGGAATTAGTATGGATTACGCTAAAGTTCACATAAACGCCGGAGAGGGATACAATGTTCATATAGGGAAAGGTTTACTTGACCGCTGCGGTACGCTTATATCGCAGAAAGTAAAGCCGTGCCGTATGGCGGTCATAACGGACTCGAATGTCGCCCCGCTGTATCTCGATACAGTGACAAACAGTCTATATAGCTCCGGATTTGAGGTTATCTCATATGTGTTCCCGGCAGGGGAGAAATCAAAGAATATCGGTACTTTTTCAGATATTCTTGAGTTCCTCGCAGAATCACAGCTGACCCGCTCCGACTGTGTCGCCGCACTTGGCGGCGGCGTCACAGGGGACATAACCGGATATGCCGCGGGGTGCTATCTTCGCGGAATCAAATATATTCAACTTCCGACTACTTTTCTCGCTGCCGTTGATTCCTCAGTCGGCGGAAAGACCGCAGTAAACCTCGCCGCCGGAAAGAATTTAGCCGGTGTATTCAACCAGCCGGAATCGGTGATATGCGACATATCATGTCTTGATACGTTGTCCAAGGAGGTATTTGCCGACGGTACCGCCGAAGCCATAAAAACCGGCGTGTTATCAGGAGAGGATCTGTTTTCCCTGCTAGAATCGGATGAAATAAAAGAAAGACTCCCTGATATTATAAAAAAGTGTGTATTGCATAAGGGCATGTTGGTTGAAGAGGATGAATTTGAGTTGGGCCTAAGAAAAACATTGAACCTTGGCCACACCACCGGACATGCGATTGAAAAATTAAGCGGATATGAAATACCGCACGGTCACGCCGTGGCTGCCGGTATGGCGATAATTACTCGTGCCGCCGCGAGACTCGGTGTGTGCGATAATTCATCTGCCGGAAGAATAATCAAAACGCTTGAGCGGTACGGACTTCCCACTTCAACGGAATTTACGGCAGCAGAGCTTGCTCATGCTGCACTATCCGACAAAAAGCGCACAGGCGGGTACATAACACTCATAATTCCCCGCAAAATCGGTGAATGCTTTCTTGAGACGATACCTGTTACAAAATTGGAAGAATATTTCACCACCGGTCTGGAGGTTGACACATGAGAGTGCTAATAAACCCCGCTCCGCTAAGCGGCATTGTTTCAGCGATCCCATCGAAGTCGGATGCGCACCGCAAGCTAATATGTGCCGCTATCTCCGACGGTGTGACAAAAATAAAACTTCCGAAAACCTCCGCTGATATAGAAGTTACAATATCCTGTCTTGAGGCGCTCGGCGCACATATCGAACGGGATAAGGAACTGCTTATTGTGACCCCGGTTGATAAACCATCCGAAAATCCTCTCCTCGATTGCGGTGAGAGTGGCTCGACCCTTCGTTTTCTCCTTCCCGTTGCAGCAGCGGTGTGTGGCAGTGCTTCGTTCACCGGCAGCGGTAGACTGCCGGAGCGTCCTCTCGACAGCTTGATCGAGACTATGAAAAATCACGGCGTGAGCTTTACATCGGACAGACTCCCGTTTACTATAAAAGGTAAGCTTGAGCCGGGTATGTATACCCTGCCGGGGAACGTCAGCTCGCAGTACATAACGGGTCTGCTCCTTGCGCTGCCCACGCTAGACGGTAGCAGCACTATAAAATTGACCACCGCGCTGGAATCATCGGCATATGTTGACATAACCCTTGACGTAATAAACAAATTCGGCATACAAATAAAATTAACAAAAAACGGCTATTTTATAAAAGGCGGGCAGATATATTATACCCCTTCCGTTATCGATACGGACGGTGACTGGTCGAACGCGGCGTGTTTCCTTGCTGCGGGAGCTTTTGCCGGAGAAATTTCAGTTACAGGACTTGATACAAAATCCCCGCAGGGAGACCTTACGGTGACCGGTATACTTGAGCGCTTCGGTGCCAGAGTGAATATTGACGAAAAAAAAGTTACCGTTTGTCCGTCAGCTCTGCACGGCTGCGACATTGATATAAGCGGTGTACCTGATTTACTTCCTGTCTTGGCGGTTGTTGCCGCACATGCAAAAGGAGAGACTCGTTTTTCGGGAGGGGCAAGACTGCGTCTGAAGGAAAGCGACAGGCTAAAATCAACGGCGGCAATGATAAATACCCTCGGCGGGAACGCCGCGGAACAGCCGGACGGACTGATCGTTTATGGTAAAACATTGACAGGTGGCGTGGTCGACAGCTTTAACGACCACCGAATAGTGATGGCGGCAGCGATCGCGGCTGCGGAATGCTCCGGTACGGTTATAATAAACTGCGCGGAGGCGGTAAACAAGTCATATCCGTCGTTCTTTGATGATTATATAAGTTTAGGAGGCGAGATCGATGTCATCTGAATTCGGAAAGATATTAAAAGTCAGTGTATTCGGCGAATCCCACGGGCAGGCGATTGGTGTATTTGTCGATAATCTGCCCGTAGGAGAGCGGATAGATGAGGTTGAGCTAAACCGCTTTCTAGACCGTCGTCGTCCCGGTAAGGATAATTTATCGACGAAAAGAACGGAGAGCGACACTCCCGTTTTTCTCTCGGGGATAAAGGATGGTGTAACCTGTGGCTCGCCGCTTTGCGCGATGATTGAAAATACCGATACCCATCCGGGAGATTACAGCGAGCTTGCGGATTTGCCGAGACCGTCGCACGCTGATTATACCGCTTACGTGAAGTGGCATGGCATGGCCGATATGCGCGGAGGAGGTCACTTTTCCGGACGGTTGACCGCGCCCTTATGCATCGCAGGAGGTATCGCAAAACAGATACTTGCACGTCGCGGTGTATTTATAGGAGCGCACCTCTCCTCCGTCGGGAACTCACATGACGACCGGTTTCCCCTCTATCCGTCGGAGGAGCTATTTGAACTTATATCGAATAAGAGTTTTC
>CAZMRH010000008.1:0-4438 GCA_964568705.1 uncultured Lachnospiraceae bacterium | reverse complement strand
GAAGGACGCGGACGGCATCCATGATGTGAACGCGGGCAAGCTGATGCGCGGGGAGATAGAATCTGCTCGTGCCGATTCCGATTCAGTCGGCGGCGTTATTGAATGCGCTGTTATAGGACTGCCCGCCGGACTCGGCTCACCGATGTTTAACGGAGTGGAAAACCGTCTTGCCATGGCACTGTTTGGGATTCCCGCTGTAAAGGGCGTCGAGTTCGGCTCCGGATTCGAAGGCGCGAAAATTAGAGGGTCAGAGAATAATGATCCGTTCTGTGTCGGAGAGGACGGTAAAATTGCCACGACGGTAAACAACAGCGGAGGTATACTTGGCGGTATAACGGATGGAATGCCAGTAGTGTTCCGTATAGCGGTCAAACCCACGCCATCTATTGCAAAAACACAGAAGACTGTCAGGCTGTCCTCAATGGAGCCAGCCGAGCTATCAATAAAGGGAAGGCATGATCCATGTATCGCATACCGAGCGGTCCCTGTTGCTGAAGCCGTGACAGCTTTGGTAATACTTGATTTAATGCTTGAGGAGGGTATGATTAAATGAAAGATATTAAGGAAATCAGAAAAAACATTGATGATATTGATGACCGGATGCTGGAATTATTCCTTCAGCGTATGAGTTTTGTTGAAGAGATAGCGGAATATAAAAAGGGTGTTGTTGTCCCGATACAGGATAAAGAACGGGAGCGCGAAATTTTATCAAAGATCACAGCTAAAGCGGGAGATCGGGAGATGTACGCCCACCGTCTTTTCACTACGCTGATTCAGCTGTCAAAGGCAAGACAGGCTGAGCTTGTCGGAACACCGTCAAGGCTCAGAGAGCAGATTGAAAAATCTTTTAAAACAGAGACTGCCATGTTTCCCCGTACAGGGACGGTTGCCTGTCAGGGAGTGGAGGGCGGCAACTCACAGGCAGCGTGTGACAAATTCTTTCCGAGAGGGAATATCGTATATGTGAAAACCTTCGAGGCTGTATTCGATGCTGTCGGCTCGGGACTGTGTAAATTCGGCGTCGTGCCTATTGAGAACAGTTCTACCGGTTCTGTACGTTCCGTTTACGAACTGTTACAGAAGAAGCACTTTTCAATAGTCCGCAGCACGAAGATTTGCATCAGGCATGAACTGCTCGCCAAGCCGGGAGTGAAGCTATCTGATATAAAGGAGATTTATTCCCATGAACAAGCAATCGTACAGTGTTCCGTATATCTCTCAAAGCTATATGGGGTCAAAATCATCCCATGCGGCAACACCGCACTGGCGGCAAAAATCGCGGCGGAATCAGCTGACCCGGGAGTGGCGGCTATCTCATCGGGCAGATGTGCCGCGCTTTACGGGCTCGAATCGCTGTCGGACGATATACAGGACAGTGACAATAATTATACCCGCTTCATCTGTATTACGAAGGACCCTGTAATATACGACTCGGCAAACCGCATTTCCCTGATCGTCGCTTGCGATAACAAGCCGGGCGCGCTTTACGATATACTCTCAAAACCGGCATCGATCGGTGTCAACATGTCAAAGCTGGAAAGCTGTCCTGTCGTCGGGCGCGATTTCGAATTTATCTTTTTTATCGATCTCGACGCCTCTGTTCGTGAGCCGGGGGTAATCCCTATGTTGTCAGAGCTTGAGCAAAGCAGTGCAAGCCTTGCCTTCCTCGGCAATTATTCAGAGGAGTAAGCGTGAAAGATATAGTAAGTGACAAGTAACAGAAAGCTTCTTTCAAACACAAGTTTTGTACCATTCGTATCTCCTTGATACGAAACGTATCTGGCAGACATGAATTTCGGCATAGCCGGAAACGGTAAAACTTTAAAGAAAGGCATGGTCATAAGCATGAAAGAAGACAATAAATCCGTATACGGGCTCGTCGGGCGTACCCTCGGACACAGCTATTCCCCTCAGATTCACTGCGAATTCGGGGCCCCGGATTACAGGCTATTTCAGCTTGAGCCTAACGAGGTGGCGTCTTTCCTCCGCCGCGGGGATATAGGCGGACTTAATGTAACAATCCCGTACAAGCGTGACGTTATGTTATTATGCGACTGTGTTTCTCCCGAAGCACGTGAGATTGGATGTGTTAATACGGTCGTTCGCTGTGACGACGGGATACTCTGCGGTTATAACACTGACACATACGGACTTGAATATATGATTAAACGCGCCGGAATAAGCTTTGCTGGCGGTAAAGCCATAATTCTTGGCAGCGGTGGCTCGTCTCTCACTGCGCAGTATGTTGCAAAAAAGCTGGGTGTTTTCTCTGTAGTCGTTGTTTCGAGAAACGGCGAGAATAATTATGATAATCTTGACAGGCACACGGACGCAGATATTATTGTGAACACAACTCCTGTGGGTATGTACCCGGAGACCGGTAAATCCCCCGTGGATTTAGAACTATTCCCGAAATGCCGCGGCGTTATTGATTTAATTTTCAATCCGAGACGAACAGCTCTACTGATGCAAGCTGAATTTCTAAAAATACCGTACAGCGGCGGTTTACCGATGCTCGTGGCACAGGCTAAAGAAGCAGAGCAACTGTTTTTCGGTGGGAAAATAGACGAGTGTGAGATTGAGCGTGTAATTAAAAAATTATACCTTGACCGGGAGAACATAGTCCTTGTGGGTATGCCCGGCTGCGGAAAAAACACCGTTGGTAAGGCTCTTGCCACACTGACCGGACGGCACATCATAGATATCGACTGCGAGATCGAGAAATCGGACGGACGCACGATACCTGAAATATTCAGGGAGGACGGCGAAGAATATTTCCGCAGTCTCGAGCTGGATAAAACTGCCGTAGCCGGACGGGAGAACGGTATTATCATTCTGACCGGTGGAGGTGTGGTAAAAAATATACATAGTTACCCGTCACTTCATCAGAACGGACGAATATACCACATAGAACGGGATATAACAAAACTTGATAAGAAAGACCGTCCTTTGTCTCAGAAAACAGACCTATATGAAATGTATCGTGAAAGGCTGCCGATGTATGAGCGCTTTCGCGACGCGGTGATCTATAATAACAGTACACCCGAGGTGGCGGCTGAGGCGATATGGAAGGATTTTCTCGAAAATTCCGGTGAATAAAGGGGCTTGGCAACACACAATATAAACACTTCAACTGTTTCAGTGGAATGCTTGGCACAGCCACATGGCGGCTTACAAGCACATTCTTGTTGTTCAGATGTAAGGCTTTCACCATAACTAGTGAAAAACCTTACACTTTAATGTTCAGTAGACATTATATAAACATGCCGGCCATCTATCAGAATAAAAGATGGCCGTTTTGTTATTGTGGTAAATCTGATTTTCATTGATTATACACTATATTAAAATGTATCATTTCATTCAGCCGATTAATATTATGATAATATAAGGTAATTCTATTAGGAGAATTGATATGACTGAAAGAAAAAGAAATATGCCAATTGAGGTTGTGGATATTACTACTCCGGCTCTTAATTCCATGCTGGGGAGGTACTTCATCGGCCAAACGGAGTTGCTGGACTTTGGAAATCGTTTGGATGCTTGGGGTGGTATCGTCAACCCCATTGACTCGGGCGTTAATTTATATTTTGATATTTTTACAATTACAAACTTTTCAACCCAAAGCTTTGTCGGGGAAATTTGGCTCAACGCAAGGCCGCCCCGGAGCGCTAAACCTTCTTCAACTGTCACTTCGTCAAATCAAGCTATATTTCCGCCTCCAAAACCAAAAGCTATCATGCTTGATGCGGATAATTTTGGCGAACCGCTTATAAAAGGCGTTAACATTTTTGGAAGGATTGTCTCACCGAATTCCACCCTTGTAAGCGACTCGCATAAGGGATCCATGATTATCCCTCCGGGCGGTACGTTTTCAATACTCCTACAATCTCAGGATATGCAAAACGTACAAGGCACAATTGTTTTGACTTGGTGGGAAGAAAAAATATGCTGAAACGGTCTTTTAATGCTGAGGAGAAACAGAATATGAGCTTGTTACCAAATTTTAAAGAGAACGTGCCCAAAGAGGTTGTTGTTTTATCGGACGCCGTTTATCATTCGTACTTAGGCAGTTACTTCCTGGGGCAAACGGATATGATCTTCTTTGGTGGAAGCTATGACGCCTGGGGCGCTTTGGTCAACCCTAAGGGATCCAATATAAACATGTTTTTAAATGCTTATACGATATCCAATTTTTCCGATGAGCCCTTTACCGCTGAAGGTTGGTTAAGCAGCACACTTCCCGGTGAATCAATGGTATCAAGATATTTTGCAGCTGGAAACCAAGCCATCTCTCCTCCGTCTCAACCAGCGGTAAAAATCATGAGCGCGAGCAATGTTACAAAGAAAGCCCCCACCGGTGGGATCTATACATTTACGCGCAGGGTTGAACCCAATCAAACGCTTACAAAGCATGACTTTCAAGGGATGTACATCATTC
>CAZMRH010000007.1:0-27676 GCA_964568705.1 uncultured Lachnospiraceae bacterium | reverse complement strand
GCCGCGGTTATATATTCTCGGCGGACGTCCCGCGGAATTTACGGGCGGAGTGTCGCGTCTGTCATTTTGCGTTTCACCATTCAAATCTTATACCTCCGTTCTTTTTGAATCAAGCAAAATATAATATATTGTAGCATAACGGCGGTAGTATATTTTGAATTATGTGTTTCCGCATGGTAAACAAGGTGTTCATATTTGTCTTTGTGCACAAAATGAAAATAAAAACTTCGGCAAAACGTCAAAATAATAATTTTACTTTTTCAAACTTGAGGGCGCGGTTTATGGTATACTTATTGGAAGAAATGTACCCGTCACGGCATTATAATATATCCCGTCCACACCGGAGGATAGTATGTTTTCTGAAAAAACACTTGAATTTCTGGGAGTGAACCGCGCTATAAACAACAAGCAGTGGTTTGTCGAGCACAAGTCCGAATATACGGAGTATGTACTCGCACCGCTTGCCGGACTTGCCGCATGCCTTGCGCCGACCATCAGCGAAATCGACAACATGATTATCACCGAGCCAAAGGTCGACCTCGTCATCTCACGCATCTACCGAGACATGCGCTACGTCCGTGACGACTTCTTCATCCGCGCCGAGGCGTTGGCGTGGGAAAAGGAAAACTTGAATTTATCGTGCAGAGGAAGGGGATACGCGGCTTCTTTGAAAAGAAGCCTGGCAAGAAACTTTCCATAGGGGTTGGTGGAAATATCGATATACTTTATTATTTGTTTACTGAATTTCCGCCAAACCCTATGGAAAGCTCCCCGTAATTTTTTTCGAAGAGCGAACATTCCCCCTTCCCCTGCAAAATAAATTACAACTAACCATACAATTCTGCATAGGCGGTGAGTAAATGAAACCTATACTGGGAGCATCGGCGATGAAGCAGCTTGAGCAAAGCGTTATCGGCGGCGACAGCCGGACTTCACGCTTGTTTATGGAAAAAGCCGCCGCAGCGGTATTCGAAAACCTTACGGCTGATGGTGCGTTTGATTTATCCTTAACCGTCGTCATATGCGGCAGCGGCGGAAACGGCGGCGACGGCATACTGACCGCCATACTGCTGCACAATGCCGGATACCTCGTAGAAATATGTGTGCCGTCCGGACTTACGATGTCAGACGAAACACGCGACCTGCTTCACGAAGCATCCGACGCTGGTATTGAGTGCCGCAATTCATTCAAACACGACAGCGCAACCTGCGTGGTCGATGCATTGTTCGGAATCGGGCTTTCGCGGGATGTATCCGACGAAATCGCCGCGATTATCGGAGAAATCAACGATTGGAGACGCGGCGGCAGGAAATGCATCGCATGCGATATCCCGTCGGGAATTGACGGTGAAAACGGTCAGATATGCGGTGCAGCGGTCAAGGCTGATCTTACAGTCACTTTTTCGTACATTAAAGCCGGACTTCTGCTGTATCCCGGCAGAGAGTACGCAGGACGCGTCGTCTGCGCCGATATCGGTATTCATCTCCCCGCTGACAGCAGTGCTTACCGCTCGGCTGAGGACTGCGATGTCTCCACGCTTATGCCGCCGCGCCCGCGCTTTTCCAATAAAGGTAATTTCGGCAAAGCACTTATCATCGGCGGGTGCAGGAACATGTGCGGTGCGCCGTATCTCTCCGCGCTCGGCGCTTATCGCAGCGGTGCAGGTCTTGTACGTATAATTTCCCCTGAGGAAAACCGCATCCCGCTTCAGACGCTGCTTCCCGAAGCGGTGCTGTCGACCTACGACTCCGCTTCCCCCGATCTGCGCATGATCGGTGACGCACTTGAATGGGCTGATGCCGCCGTGATAGGCCCCGGCCTCGGCATGAGCAGCGCCGCCGCCAAGATCACCGAATTTGTATTTGAAAACGCCCGTATTCCGCTCATCGCGGATGCCGACGCACTAAATCTCAGTGCGCGGCACGGTATCACATTGCCGAAGAATACCGCCACGGTCATCACTCCGCATGTGCTTGAAATGTCGCGCTTATCGGATATTCCAGTTGATGCCGTACTCAGCGATACGCTCCGCGTCTGCCTTGATTTTGCCGCTGAGCACGGTGTTATCTGCGTACTCAAGAACGCCGCCACGGTCATTTCCGACGGCAGCGGCGCGTTTATCAATGCCTCCGGCTGCTCATCCCTTGCCAAGGGCGGGACGGGCGATGTTCTCAGCGGAATCATCGCTTCTCTCATCTGTCAGGGGCTTGACGCGTACACCGCCGCCATGCTCGGCGTATACATCCACGGCCGCGCGGGAGATATCGCCGCCGAAAAGTATGGCGAATACTCCCCGCTTGCATCGGAGATTGCCGCATGTGTGTCAGATGTACTGCGCGTTTGTACGGGGGATTAATTTACTTTATCACTATTCGATTTTAAAGGAGGCGGCAGGTTGAACACCGTGAACCGCATTAAACGAATATGTCGTTGACGAGTCGGGACCGTCGGACGGCGCGGCTCATCTCGGTCTGCTCGACGCAGGCTTTGCGTCATTCGGCACTTCATGCAGCGTGAGCTACAGCCACGATGACAGCATCTCCGTATCGACTGTACGTACCGATGCTGCTTCACATGATGCCCGTATATTCAGGTTTCGTAATATTGCCGATGCCCTGACCGATCTTTCAGAATACAGCGAGGTCTCATTCTGCATGACTGTATTCGGGAGCGGCGACGCGAAGGTAACAGTCACTCTTGAATCGGGCGGTACGGCAGCCGACTACAGCGTCACGCTCGAAGCGGGCAATCATTCAAAGATATACTGTATGCTCGGCGCTCCCGCGGGTATTACCGAGATAGCCGGTATGATCGTGACAGTCGAAGAAAGCCGTCCCGGCGGCATCAGCTCGATGAAATTATACGATCTGTACGCGGAAAACAGCAGTGCGACAGACAGACTTGAACGATTTTCCTCATCCGCACCCGAAGCCGACGGTGCCGTACTTTCATACGACGGTACGGATGCTCTGCTCACATGCGAGAGTGCTACACCCGCGTTTTTCGCTCGCCTTGCCAAGCCCGTAACCGGCGGAAGCTCGACCGAGACTGTCCGCGCGGTCATCACTTCACCCTGCACCGGCAGCATCAGCTTTTCGATAACAGGTGACGGCAAAAGTGCCGCTTCCGTCATCGCTTCGTATGAGCTGCAAAGCGGAACACATTCGTATATTTTCACTTTCGAACGGTCGCGCGTCTGCACCGTATATCGCATTGCCTTTTCCTCCCTTGCCGTCACCGACGCGGTGCTGCGTATCCACAGCGTTATCTTTTACGATTGTTTCAGTGACACCGTTATTTCAGATGCCGCTCCGTCCGGCGTTATCTCATCATGCCGCATGACCGACACCGGCGCGGTCGCCGTGTCCGGTACTGTTTCCGACAGCGCGGTCATAAAATATACCGGGGCGAAGCTGTGCCTTTTCGAAATTCCCGTATGGAGCGACGCTGCCAAGGTGATGGCTGACGCACCATCTGTCAGCGTTCGCATATCAACAAAGTTTGAAATTATGCTTGACGCGGATGAGCAGAAGTATCCGCCGTCACTTTGCAGCTATCTTGCCGCAATCACCTACACCGGGGACGGCGAGAGCGTGACAGTGCCGCTTGCCGAGCCTGTCAGCGTATCGTACAACATACAGAACGGACTTGTCTTTGCGTCTCCTCTCGGTCTGTACGGCTGTGAGGCAACAGGCGCATTTGAGGCCGGTGTATCGCACGTCATGGCTGATACCGACATCACCGCGCTCGCACGCAATTCATCGGGCAGTCAGCGTATTGCGTCGATTGACGGCAAGCCCTGCTATATCGGGAACGAATATCTCGCGTCACTTGACAGAGAGATCGGATTTTATGTTTCTGCCGGCATTAATGTATATCTGCGGCTGTATAACGACAGCGATTCAAAAAGTCTTGATATAGACATCACTGATGCCGATGAAGCGTACTTCCTTGAAGCAGTCATCACGTTTCTCTCCGAGCGTTACAGTGGAATTTCGGGATTTGCGGTCGGGAGTGCGCTGAACATTACAGGAGACACCACATCCCCCGCACCCGTTTCCCTCTATGAAGCGGAGACGGAGCTTTCCGGTTATGCATTGCGTGAAGCGGCTATCCTTCGTATAATCTACGCTTCCGCAGTAGCTGATATCGAAAACATCAATGTGATCTCAATTTTTTCAAGCGACGGTGCAGTATCACCGTCAGACATGCTCTACGGAAAAGCAGGCAATCACTATGACAACGCTCTCCTCGCATCACTCATATCCGTCAGTTTGTCGGGCAAAGGTGCTGTCAACTGGGGCATAATGTACGAGGGAGATATTACAAATTCACCCGAAGCCGCCGCCGAGCACATTTTTTCCGTTCTCTACAACACCTCAGGCATTACTCCGTCGGCAATGATGCTTCTTCTGCGGCATTCCGGTGCGTCATTCGAGGACACCGCCACAACGCTCGGCAGATTATGCATCGACAGCACCTACGACAACTTCCGTGCCGTCATTCTTTCGCTTGATGACAGTACGCACGACTACAATCTTTACAGGCAGATCAAGGTCATATCAAGCAGTCGCATCTACTCGGCATCGGCTCAGGCTGCTGATTTGTCCGCAATGACCGGAAGCTTCGACATATGGAATTTTGCCGACGCATACGACACACTCGGATGGGTCGCGGGAGGCGGATGCTCGCTTCCTGTCACAAGATCAAACTCATGTCTTTCGGAATCGGGCGGTATAAAGTCACCGCGTACGCTCAGCGTCGGAATCACCGGAAGCGGTGCTGCAAGTCTGAAGAGCGGCACGCTTCTCTGCTTAACCGACACACCGTATCCGCTCAGCCTTGCACCGTTCGTGGAATATGTGTTTTGTATTGACAGTGCCACGGCACAGTCAGGCGACACCGCATCAGTCACATTCATTTTCGGATCAAGCGACAGGCGTGCCGAATACACCGCATCGGTCAATTTCGGTGTGCCGCAGAGCATTGTATGTGATTTATCCGGATTCACTCAGGCCTCCGCCGTCGAATACTGTGCCGTAATCGTAAGCAGCGGTACGGACGCAACACTCGATATCTCGCGAATATCCGCGCACAGCAATGTGCTGACCTCCGACGAGCTTGCATCCATGCTGAAACCTGCCGATGCGGGTGATACGACTGACAGCAACGTGCTGTATTTCTATGTTGCGGCAGTTGCGGCGGCATCACTTGTGATATTCGCATTGCTCAGCCGGAAACATGAGAAGCATGGAGACAATACTGAAAACTGATCGGAGGTAAACTGTGAACGCTTTTCTGATACTGATGTTTCTGTTCTTCATCGGAAGCTGTCTGGGCTGGGTTATAGAGCTTCTCTACCGTCATTTCAGCCCGTCGAACAAGACGCGCAAATGGATAAACCCCGGATTCCTCAACGGCCCGTATCTGCCCATCTACGGCTTCGGACTTGTAACACTGTATCTTCTTGCCGGACTTGAACGGCTGATTCCGGTATCGTCTCCGGTGCTTGCAAAGCTTATTCTATTTCTGTTCATGGCTGTTTGCATGACGCTTATCGAATACGTCGCGGGCGTGATATTCATTCGCGGCATGAAGGTAAAGCTCTGGGACTACTCGAATGAGCCATTGAATTTTCAGGGGATAATCTGCATCCGCTTCTCACTCTACTGGGCGGCGCTTGGTGCGCTCTACTATTTTCTCATACATCCGTACATCCTGCGTGCGCTTGAGTGGTTTGCATCAAATCTCGCGTTTTCATTCGTGCTCGGCATGTTCTTCGGCACGTTCATAATCGACTTCTGCTACTCGGCTCAGCTAATCGTCAAGATCCGCCGCTTTGCCGATGAAAACCACATACTCGTACGCTACGAGGAGCTGAAAAAGTCAATCCGCGATACAGTTGATGAGCGCCGCGAGAAGTACAAATTCATGTTTGCACTTTCCGGGCTTCGCACGATAAACGAGCATCTGAAGGGTTACTTCGACGTTCAGCTTGCCTTCAAAAACGCGGATGATGACGCAAAGTCCGATAAGAAATAAACTGTACCAAGCTTCCAATATCAGAATATAAAACGCGGGGGACACCTGATTCGGTATCCCCTGCTGTTTTATTTTCTCAGTTATTCGAGATCAAGTATCTCGTCGTAGTAGTCGGTGAGAAGGTTTGTAAGTCTGTTCTTCTGTCTGTCATAGGTTGACTGCGGGTTGCCGCTTGTGAACATCGCGGATACCGTCTTGCTGATTCCATTGTCTCCGCCGAGTTGGACGATATCAGTCCACTCATAACGAATCGAATCCTTGATTATATCAAGCATATCCTTATCACGCTCGTCATCCATGTTCTGATCCTGAAGCGTTACATCATAGTAAGCAGGCAGGAGGAGTTCGTTGGATTTGCTTGCCATGTATTCAAGGATTATTCCCGTTCTTTCGTATGAAGCACTGTCAACACTATCGGTTCTGTTTGCCGACGGAAGTGCAAATACTGCCGCGCAGGAATCTACGTGATGACAGTAATTTTCTTGGTTTGAATCATACTTCGGAAGCGGGAGTACGCCGTAGTTATCATCCATGTTTTTAAATTCGGTTGCAATTCCCGCAGCTCCTGTCGAAAACAGTGAGTGACCTGTCGCAAAGAATGAGCGTGCATATTCCCACTGATCGGAATAGCCCGACTGGTCTGCACCGTCCCACATATCTTCGTAATCCTTGACATAGTTCTTGTCACTCATTACTTTTATGGCTTTTCCGATTATGTCAAGTACCTTGTCCTGATCTGAGTAGATGTTCAGCTGATATTCACCGTTCTCATTCTTTGTCGTGTACCGGATATCGGACGCTGAAAGAAGAAACGAACCGTCATTATTACCATCAATAAGACCGTACATGTCCTCCTTCGTTATGGTGCCGTCACCGTCCAGGTCATCGCTGACCTTGGTGACCATATCGAAGAAATTGTCGATTGTCCAAGTATTCGAATCAACATAATCATACGGGGTCGTCAGGTTATACTCATCAACAATGTTTTTGTTGAAGAACAAAAAATTACCCCATGCAAGCTTGTTCATTGAAATATCGTTGATGCAAAGATACATCTTGTCGGCAATCGTAAGGTCTTGGGCGGCGCTGGGGCTCCAGTAATCAGCGTCGAAGTTTATGTATCCGCCGTACTCTGATGAAAGATCATAGAAGTCGTGGAAGTAATTGTCGGTGATCATCGGTCCCAGGCGAAGCGCCCATGAATAGATGACGTCGAAAACGTAGTCGCCTGCCATGTAGTAAGTCTTAAGAATATCGTCGGGTGAGCCATCCTGAAGCTCGGTGTCGATGACAACGTTGTACTGTTCCTCAGTGGCAACATTCCTCTGATAAACCGCGTACTCCGTTGCAACTCCAGTGACCTCATCCTTGTCGATCCAGTCGCCGCAGAAGTAGTCTTTACCGTTTACGAGACTCTGTATTACCATGAAGGTAAAAGGATCCTGATTATAGTCTGCTTCTGCAAAGTCAGGACCACTGCTCGAGTTCGTGTCTGACGGGGCTCTCGTCACTCTTGCTCCGCTGTCATCGCTATCGGCACATGCCGCGAACGAGACGCACATCGCAAGAACAAGCATAAGAGCGATGATTCGTAGGTGTTTCATAATATTCCTCCGTGAAAAATTAATATCAAAATTTATTTCAGTGTATTTTGATAACGTTAAGTCCGAGGAGTGAGGCGAAATACTCAAGCTCCGACATATCCGCACCGTATACCAGTGAGCTGTGATGTGTCACTCCCGCCGTGCTTATCGCCTCAAGGAAACTGCCGAGCGGCATATGAGGCTTCATCCAGCCGCGCACTGTACCCCTGAAGTTCGTATGGTCGTGTACCTCCTCCATCGTGACGGGAGCAAGCACCATATTGTACTTTTGCCCGTCGAAGAACACATTTGCGAATACCGCTTCCCCGCTCCTGTAGCAGCCGTAGCATACCACAGGATTGTCAGCGTGTCCGAAGATGAACGGTATCTCCTTAATTTCCGGCTTATCTCCCGCAAGAGCAAGATTGAATTCGCCCATGTGGCTGAGCATCAGCCGTCCGCCCTTCCAGTCGGGGCAGAATATTTCAACGAATGACGCGGTATCAAAGCCGCGGATGAGCGCACCGGTGACCGCCGCGGTGAGAACATCGCCCTCGCCGGCATAGCCGCATCCTCGTGCCATTGCCTTGCATGCCTCCATAAAAGGCATGATCTCAAGTCCCATTTCGGGGCATATCTCGCGGAAGTTTACGGTGAACGCCGATATGTCGTGCTTCTCAAGCCACTTTCTTACCGCAAGGCAGTTTCTGACTGTTTTTTCGTGCGATTCTCTTGAAAAAGGTGCGAGCACTTCAAATGTTTCATTATCCGATGCTATCTCACGGTCGATCTCGTCCTTCGTGACAGTCTTTTTTATTTCGTTGAGCTCATCGCCGTCGGAGTACACGACTTCAACACCGAAGTACTTCTTCATATCGTCATCCGAAATTAGGAAGTCACCCATTCCGTCGAAGCTGCCGCCGATCGTGCCTACGCGCGTGCCCGAAAGTCCCGATGCAGCCTTTGCCACGCGGATAAGCCTTACCGCTCTGTCCATCACGTCGGAGGTCGGATAATGCCCCGCAGCTATCGCATACGGCTTGCCGCGACGTCTGAGCATACTCGTCATATCCATAACGCCGTGTATGCCGTGGCAGATGTTGATTTCGCCGCTGTCCTGCGACGGGCTGAAATCAAATGTCTCGGTCGTGTCGATTACAATTATCGGGAGCTTTATTTTCGCAAGCGTATCAATTGATTCAAGTGACGGCGAATATGCGGCGTGCCATGTGAGTATCACGTCCGCGCCGGCGCGTTCGAATTTTGCGACTGTCGCTTCAAACTCGCTCTTTACGCAGCAGAACGCGCTTCTGATAACATCAAAGCCGCGCCCTTCGAGATCCCTTGCCATCTTTTCGTAAAACGGTTCAAGTCTCTCGCGTATCGTCAGTCCGCAGTCGTCGTAAAGTTTTATGTAAAGCGGCAGAAAGCCTACTTTAATTTTATTCATCATTGCCTCCGCTCAGAATTCATATCCGAAAAGCCGTGACGCATTTCCGTATAGTATATCGGATACCTCATCCTTTGTGAGATTCAGTTCCGCCGCCGCGCGCTTGAACGCCAACAGCTCCTCATACATAAATGTGGTGAGGTCGGCCTCGTCCGTCTCACGCATGTTCGGATCATCCGACACATCGCCGTAAGCACCGCGCGGTACTACGTTGACATAGTGACCGTTTTCCTCGATGCGGTACATGCGCATCTTCGTTATCGGCATATCGGAACCGAACATCACACGCTTCGTGCCGACCGCCTTTATGCACTCGACCATCGCATGGTCGTAGGTGTTGGCGGTAAAGTCGAACATCATGTGCTTTGTATTTTTCAGTGTTTCAAATGCATCGCCGAGGTCGACAGAAACGTACGCTCTGCCGATGTGTGCGATTATTACTTTTGCATTCGGGTATTTTTCTTCGATCTCCATCATCGGGACGAGGTTAACGGGATCGCGCAGACGGAGTTTTCTCGGGATGTGGAGCATGATTATTCCGCCCAGCTCGTTCATCACTTCGAGATGCTCATGAGTGAGGAAATCGAAAATTCTAACCTCATTTGCCGGTATGTACGCGGGGGAATTGTTCAGATACGGCTTGATGCCGACAAAGCCTGCCTTCATCGCCTCACGTATCTCGTCCGCCGTTGTATCGTAATTTGTACAGTAGAGAGCGGGATATCCGTACTTCTTCGCACAGCTGAGCGTGTAGCCATTTACGTCCTTAAGAACACACGACGGCATTCCCATCACCACAGGCTTCACCGTCTTACCGGGAAACATTTGCTCATAAGAGCGCTGCAAGTCCTCCGCCGACTGATCCGGTGCGACCATATGCGGCCACTTCACGCAGCCCTTTAGATCCTTTGGGTCTTCCCTCTCCATTCCTTCAAGGTACAAATGTACATGTGCGTCTATCATTTTATCGGGCAGAAAATCACGAAGCTCATCCTCGTAGACCTTTCTGTCGTAGTCAGTTACATTAATTCCGAACACCGTAACTTCCTCCGATTTGGATTTTTTACTAACTTACATATTATCACAGACATGTTAATAAGTCAACATTTCTCGCGTAAGTTTTAATTTTTTACATCTTGTTTTACATAAGTTTTCATTCGATATGACAGCCGCACTTACTCAGGTATTGCCGCTGATTTTTGTAAATCCTTCGAGATAACGGGCGCGCTTCTCTTTGTAATATTCATACATTTCAGCGTCCTGAAGCTCAAGCCTTGTACTCCGTACCATATGGCGACGGCACTCGTCATAATCGGTGAAAACTCCCTCACCGACCGCCGCTATCATCGCCGCACCGACCGAGCACGTCTCAGGTTCGTTCATGCGGTGTATCTCGCATCCGGTCACGTAGCCGACGATCTCGCTCCATATGTCGCTTCTCGCAGCGCCGCCCGTCATCATGAGCTTCTTTATTCTCATGCCCTCCGAGGCGAATTCGTCAAGAACTCCCGCCGCTTCAAACGCGACTCCTTCCATAAGCGCACGAGCCACATCATACTTCGTATGGCGCATATCGATACCGAGCATCGCACCGTGAAGTGTGGGCATATTATGCGGAAATCCCGCTCCCGCGACATACGGATAAATGAGGAGATCCGACGCGCTGCCGGTGCATTTTGCCGCACCCGCGTCGATATCCTTAAAATCGCCGCCGATGATGCCGCGATACCACTTCATCGCCGATCCCGCGCTGATAAGTGAAGCCATCGCGCCGTAGCAGCCCTTCGCCGGATGAATTCCGGGAGAAATGTGCGACTTTGTATACAGCAGACGGTCGGTCACGCCGAGTACCACCCATGTAGTGCCGGTCGCAAGCAGCATATCACCCGCATTCGTCGCGCCGCAGCCGAGTGCCGCGCAGTACTGGTCGTGCGCGCCGTTGTATACGGTGACGTCGCATGACAGCCCGAGCTGCTCGGCGGCTTCCTTTGTAAGCGTACCGACTGTCGCACCGACGGGTATTACCTCAGGCAGTCTGTCAGCCGAAATTCCCACTGCCGACAGCATCTCGTCGTCCCACGTGCCGCTTTCGATATTATAAAGCTGGCGTATCGCCGAGTTCGTCGGATCGCTGACCATTCTGCCCGTCAGCTTATAGTTCATGAATTCAAGCGTTGACGGGAAGTACGCAGCCGCGTCGAACACGTCCGGTAAGTTATTCTTTATCCACAGAATCTTTGCCGCGTCTCCCGCCGGGGTAAGTCTCCAGCCGCACTTGCGGTAAATTTTTTCGCCGCCGACCGCTTTATCGAGATACTCCGTTTCGGCAGTCGCGCGGTTGTCCATCCACGTCATGACATGAGTAAGCGGTTTGCCGAGGACGTCCGTCGCAAGCATACTCGCGCCCTGCGTTGACATGCCGATGGCGCGGATTTCACTTTTGTCGGCGACCTTTATCAGCGCTTCCCTTATAGCGGTGACTGCGGCATCCCACCAGTCGTCGGCATTCTGCCATACCTTACCGTCGGTCTCGCTCCATATGCCGTATTCCTTATAACCGCCGGCGATTATTTTTCCGTTCTCGTCGGATATGACCGCCTTGGTTCCGGTCGTGCCGACGTCAAGTCCGATTATCAACATACGTCCACCGCTTACTCCGCGAGAAGCTTATCAATCACGGAAAGGATGTAGTCCACCGTCGCCTCACTTGCGATGACCGGAGGCTTCATGAGCAGTGCGGGCAGGCAGTTCTTCTTATAAATTTGCGCAGACGTGTCGATGCAGTGTTCCTTCATCTTACCTGCGAACGCCGCTGCGTCATCGACTGTATGGAAGTGCAGTGCCGCGAGGTGACCGAGTCCTTCGGCATCGCAGATTATACTTGAATACTTTTTATGTATCGCTGAAAGACCGTCCTCGAAGCGCTTACCTATCGCGTCGATATTGTCGCCGTTCGCACGCACGAAGTTCATCGTGACAAGGTACGCGAGTGACGCAAGCTCCTCCTGACCGTTGGTGACAAGTGCGCCGAACTGGTTGAGCGTATCCATCTCAGCCGTCGTGATTATCTTGCTTGCCGGATATTCGCCGCCCGGGAATCCCTTGCCGATTACCGAGAAGTCCGGCTTCAGGCCGTAGTGTCTGAATAAGAACATCCCGCTGTACCACATACATGACTGAATCTCGTCACAGAGTGTCGGCGTGTCATACTTTTCGCACAGCTCATACGCACCCTGCAGAAATTCCTTCGTAAGTCTGATTCCGCCGTAGTTCATCAGGATAACTTCATGCAGGAATCCCGCCGTCTTGTAGCTGCCGCTGTTGTATTTTTCGATTTTTGACTTGAAGTCATCGAGGTCGTTTATCATCACCGGTACGACCTTATAAAGTCCGCCTGCCTCGGCTGTATCAAGGAATGTCGGCCAGAGTCCGCGCATCGTCTGCGTGAGTACCGTCGTGCCGTGGTAGTTGCCTTCAATGCCGCCCTCCTTATCACCGATAACGAAGAATACCGGCGTCTTGCCGCAGTATTTCGGCATGTCGAACGATGCGTCAAGCTGATAGAAGCGCGCGAGCATCATCTTCACGCCCGCCTCGACCGCAAGGCTGCCCGTCTCAATGTTGATTACCCTGTTGAGCACCTTATGTTCCTTTGACGCAAGCACCTTTTCGGTCGCCGCGGTATCGTCCCAGTCGATGCCGTTCGCGCTCTGTACAAGTCTCTTTTCGCAAAGTCTGGTTATGTAACCGCGCGTGTTATTGTGTGTGGCGTTGAGTATACCGAGTGCGCGTGCGTTGTCGACAAGGTGGTATCCGTCGAATCGGTGACCGAGTGATGCATGGTAATGCTCGCTCTTGCCGATGAGGTACAGCCTTCCGTCCTCGCCGACGCGGAAGTTGCCGACGCCTGTAAGCGGTGCGGATTTTGTATTTGTTGCATGAGCGAACGCGTTGGTTGCAGCACCTGTGTTTTTATCGTCAAACGCGGGGATTATCTGCGTGCCGGTCTTTTCAAGCAGAGCGTCATTTTTCGCTTGCTTGGCTTCCGGATAGAAGTCGATCTTCTCAGACGCAAGACGCTCGGCTTCGGCTTTATCCGTAAGTCCGAGTACGTCATTTGCGGCGATTACGCTGTCGGTGTATGCCTTGCCGAGAATATCGGCAAGTGAGAGCTTGGGTGAGTTGAACATTATGTGCCTCCGTGTATTATGTATGTGTATTTATGTATGTGTTTTTAATGTTTGTTATGTATAAGGGGATTTCGTAATCTGCGGATGACGATCAAAGGCTTCGTCTCTGGACTCTGTGACAGCATAGGAATTTCGCATACTGCGGTATGCGGGTCAGGTGTTGCCCGACACCTGCCCGCTTTTCACGGAAAAGCGGGGAAAAGGATACATGGCTTAGGCGTACGTTAGTCTTAATCCTAACGCTTTTTGCCGCAATTTGTCTGCCTAAACCCGTAATGAAAGTTTTTCGCCAGGCCTTTTTTCAAAATGGCCGCGTACCTCGTTCCCTTTCCTACTCGTCGTCCATGGTTATCTGTGCCATGTCGTCCGCCGTGACCTTTGCCTGAGGCTTATACGGCAGTCCGAGATGCTCACAGGCAAGACGCGTGACGCATCTGCCGCGCGGTGTACGGCTTAAGTATCCTATCTGCATGAGGTACGGCTCATACACATCCTCGATTGTGACCGCTTCCTCACCTATCGTCGCCGACAGTGTCTCAAGTCCCACCGGTCCGCCGTCGTAGAACTTGATTATCGTCTCAAGCATACGCCTGTCCGTATTGTCAAGCCCCAGCTCATCTATTTCAAGCACGTTCAGCGAATCGCGTGCTATGTCAAGCGTTACTCTGCCGTCGCCGCGCACCTGTGCGAAATCGCGCAGACGCTTGAGCAGGCGGTTTGCAATTCTCGGAGTGCCGCGCGAGCGTGACGCAATCTCAAGCGCCGCGTCATCGTCAATCTTTACGTCAAGTATCACGGCACTGCGCTTCACTATCGTCGCAAGCTCCTCCGGTGAGTACAGCTCCAGCCGTAGTATCACGCCGAAACGGTCACGAAGCGGTGTGGTCAGCTGTCCGGCTCTCGTCGTTGCACCGATAAGCGTGAATTTCTTCAGCGGAAGCCTGATGCTTCGCGCCGCGGGTCCTTTACCGATGATTATGTCGAGCGCGTAATCCTCCATCGCCGGATACAGTATCTCCTCGACGTTGCGCGACAGGCGGTGAATCTCGTCGATGAACAGCACGTCGCCGTCATCGAGATTCGTCAGCAGTGCCGCAAGGTCACCCTGCTTCTCGATCGCAGGTCCCGATGTGGTCTTGATGTTCACGCCCATCTCGTTTGCGATTATCGCCGACAGCGTAGTTTTGCCGAGTCCCGGAGGGCCGTACAGCAGTACGTGGTCGAGGCTGTCGCCGCGCATCTTCGCCGCGTCGATATATATTTTCATTATTTCCTTGACTTTTTCCTGACCGATGTATTCCTCGAACACTGTCGGCCGAAGGCTCGTTTCAGCCTCTGCATCGCCCGTCGTGTACGAGGTTTCTACCATGCGGTTTTCAAAGTCAAAATCAGTTTCTTCTCCGAACATTTCGTCTCCCTTTCAGCGAATACGGCTTATTTCATCAGAAGGGCGAGTGCATCGCGTATCATGTCCTCGACCTCGCCCGACGTGTCGCATTTGCCGAGTGCCGACGCGACCTCGCTTCTCGAATAGCCGAGCACAAGCAATGCATCGCGTGCGTCGGACAGCTTCGACGTATTGCCGCCAGCTCTTGACGCGGCAGGTGCTGCGCTTTCAGGTATTCCCGCATGCGCCGGATACAGCTTTGCAAGCTTATCCTTAAGTTCCAGCACCACTCTTGCCGCAGTCTTGCCGCCGACTCCCGGTGCGCGCGATATCGCCTTTGCATCCTCCGCTCCGACCGCGACTGCAAGTCCTTCGGGCGTCAGTATCGACAATATCGACATCGCGGCTTTCGGCCCAACTCCCGACACCGTGATGAGCAGTCTGAACATGGCAAGCTCCTCCGTGTCGGAAAAGCCGTACAGTTCGACCGCGTCTTCCCTAATCTGAAGATAGGTAAACAGCCGTATCGTCTGCCCCTCCGACGCACCGATCTTCGTGAGCGTATTCGCGGTGATCATCACCCTGTACCCTACTCCGCAGCAGTCGATCACCGCGGTGTAGCCGAGCGCGTCAAGATAGATAAGTTCTCCCGTAAGGCAGTGTATCATCCCTTCACCTCAGCTTCCTCCGACGCGATCTCCGCATATCTCTTTTTTCTTTTTTTATACGACTCTGCCGTCCATATTCCGGCGAATGCCGCAATTCCGCCGACCGATATCAGCGCTCCCGCCACTATCACCTTCGGGAGATACTTCATCTCAAGCTCATAGTCACCCGGTGCAAGTCTGAACGCCATCAGCGAATCAAGCGTCTCGAATATCTCGACCTTTTCACCGTTTGCGTACACGTTCCAGCCCTCATCGTACGGGATCGTCGTGAACACCGTGCAGTTTTTCTCGTCAACGCTTATCGTTCCCTCAAAGTGATCGTCGGAGTAATTTGTGATGTTGTACTGGTGGTCATCAAGCTGATTCATCACCTCGGCATAGCGTGCGCTGTCGAGATAGCAGAAGTAATCCGCACCGTTTTCAATATACATCTTCGTATCTGAAAACTGGAGTTTCACTTCAACGCGCTGACCGACCGTATAGCTTCCCACATCGTATATCACGTGGGTGTGACCGTCAAAGTAAGTGTTTCGCTTTACGCTGTTAACATACAGGTCGACGACCTTCGGATAATCGCTCGGGAAATAGCAGTACAGCCTGTCAGTTGACGTGATCTCGACCGTATACGTCACCGAACCCGTGCTGCCCTCGGTTATCGGCTCATAACAGGTATGTCCCGACGACTGCGATACCTTGCTGCCCTGCGTCTTTGTGTCATAGACTTTTGCGGGTACGAATATGTCCTCGCCGAGAGTAGTCTCACCCGTCATATAATTGACGAGCAGATTGAGTCTTTCAAACGGCGTTATCTCAGAGTCCGACAGCAGGTCGTACACCTCAATGGCAGGTGATACACCGTATGCTATCGACAGTGCCTCGGGATTCTTATATACCGTCAGATCGCTTGTCTTATCGTTGTTGCTGTCGTAGTCGAACACCTTTTCATACAGCGGGCGCTCCTCTTTTGATTCGCATATGAGGTATTTCATACCAAACAGCGAGTCGAACACGGGATTGCCGCCGGCATATTCCGACCAGTGCGACTTGGCGGCGATACCGAGCTTATTGAGCAGTGTAACGACGGAAGCATTCAGCGTCGAGGTTGAATTCGACACGCCGTTTATGCCGAGTGCGAAGTTGTCGTTCGTCTTGCGGTGTGTCGTCTTTTCCATGCGGTAGAAGGAATCGTCAAGCTCCTCTATCTTCTGTACGACGGGGTGATACTTATCAATAAATTCGCGGTATCCGGTACGCGACGAGATAACCACGTCCGAGTCAAGCGCGACGAGATTCGCAATTCCCCCGCACAGCATCTCAAGGCATATGATTATCGCAAGTATCTTTTGTCCCGATTCATATCCGATCACCGCGGAAATGCGCTTCGATAGTCTGCTTCTGTATTCGCGTCGCTCAAATTCCGCCGATGCCGCATCAGCCGCTGTTACTGTATCTGCAGCCGCGTCAGCCGCCGTATCTGCCACAGCACCCGTATCGGGTGTACTGTCCGCAGCCGATGCTGTAGCTGATTCCGATAATTTCTCCGCTATTGCGGTATCGCCGGCAGTTCCGGTATCTTCCGCCTCGTCATTTACCGTATCACCTGTCAGCTTTTGCAGCCGGTCGTTTTTCTGTATGCGGATATATCCGTATATCGCAAGCACATACACCGCCATAAAACCGATCGACCCCCATACACAAAGCAGGTCGGGCATGTTTTCATAATCAAGCTTCTGCAGCACGAGCAGCAGTGCCGTAAACGCGGACACCGATAATGTCACCGCGCGTATGCCGATATCCTCTATTCTCTCGAACGCCTTATACGCAAGAAGCACGAGGAAGAAGCAGAAAATAAAGCTGTATCTGTAATTCAGCCAGTTGGGTTTCTGGAATCCGTGCCAGATGAGGTCGATGGTACTGCCGTTGAAGCTTAACGTCAGAAGTACAAGCATCAGTGCCGAGCCGATCTTCTCGCGCGCATTTATATGCGGTGCGATAAAGTACAGCGGTACAAGGATGAGCGTCATCATACCCGAGTACAAGAACGGCAGCCCCTCGGGACGTACGGTGTCATACGAACCGAAGTAGAACTTCGTGAACATGTCGAAGAAGTCGAATTTCTGCTCAAACGCATAGCTCGGGTCGGAAAAACCCGTTTTGCCGAACGACAGCGAGTAGTACGCCGACAGTATCGCAAGCGCGGCTATGCATACCGCGATGACCGAAAACAGGGTCATGCGTCCGAGTGCTCTTGAAAAATGCGCGTTCTGACCGAGCGGGTTACGCTCCGACGGAGTCTTTGATAAATAGTATATGAAGAAGTATATCGCCGCGAATATGCACATCATGTATCCGATGTAGAAGTTGCTTATAACAGCGATCGCCAGCGAAATAACGAACAGCTTGTATCTGCCGTACTTTATCAGATTTTCGATGCCGAGCATCACAAGCGGCAAAAGTATGAGATTGTCAGTCCACATAGTATTATGCTGCATCACGATAGCGTACGCGCACAGTGCGTACATCACCGAGAACATCACCGTCGCGGTGCGGCTTCTCTTGCGTGTCGCCTCGATATATATACCGAACGTCAGTCCGCACGAGCCGCATTTGAGTAGGAACATCGTGAACAGAGCTTCTGTGATGCCCTCCTTCGGGAACAGTGCGATGATGTACGAAAACGGACTTGCGAGGTAGTAGTCGTACATCCCGAGGAATTCACCGCCGAGTGCGCGTTTGAACGAATACAGGAAGCTGCCGCCCTCGCGGATTATGTCACGCAGTCCTTCAAAAAAATAAACGTACTGCGCGTTCAGATCAAGCACAAGCACCGAGCTTTCGCCGAACGGATACGTCTCCATTGCGGCGTATATCAGCATCAGCAGTACCATGGGTATGAAGAAGCAGAACAGCAGATATTTTCTCTCGTGCAGTGAAGTCGTAATGAATTCGCGTGTTCTTGCGCGGCGTTCGCTCTTTTCCCTTGCCTTTACCGCCGCGCTTATCCGCACGGTCGCCGCGCTGTCGTTTTGTCTGATATTGTTGTTAAAATTCTCAGTCACTTACCGTATCCTCCGGTTTTATCACTTTTTTGACGGCGCTCTCAAGCTTTATTCTCGGCATCATAAGGTCACGTCCGCACCCGGTGCAAGCTATCCTCACATCCGAGCCGGTTCTCAGCACCGTGAATCTCGTTTCGCCGCACGGATGCGGCTTCTTAAGCTCCAGTATGTCGCCGACATCCATCCTGATTATCTTCGCCATAGTCCCTCCGTGCCGCCGCTTTGGGGTGTCGATAAAATACAAGTAAATTATATCACAAAAGACCGGCGAAGTAAATAAGTTCGATAAAAATATACAATTATACTGTAAGGAAGGTGCGGTGGGCGCCGTCAATGAAAATTTACATTAGGAAACGAAAAAGAATTGAGAAAACCTTTGATTTTATGCGACGTCTGTGGTATAATACACTGATAATTTGTTATTTTGGATATTTTTGCGATTCCGCGGGAGGTGAGACGATGATTATACTCGGGATTGACCCAGGTATCGCCATCGTCGGCTGGGGCGTGGTGGAATATGGCATGAGCCGCTTCAGAACGATTGCCTACGGCTCGATACAGACGAAGTCGACCGAGTCCACCGAAGAACGCCTCGAGGACGTGTTCCTTTCTCTTTCGTCGCTCATCGAAAAATACCATCCCGACGCGATGTCCGTCGAGGAATTGTTCTGGAACACAAATCAGAAAACGGGCATCATTGTCGCCGAGGCGCGCGGTGTTATACTGCTCGCGGCTAAAACGAAAAACGTCCCGATATTCGAGTACACGCCGCTTCAGGTCAAGCAATCGGTAGTCGGATACGGACGCGCCGAGAAAAGTCAGGTCATAACGATGGTCACCACACTGCTCGGTCTCGCCAAGGCGCCGAAGCCGGATGATACCGCCGACGCGCTTGCGCTTGCTATCTGTCATGCTCATTCGTCAGGCTCACTGCTCAGTAATTTTTACAACAAGCCGCGTGGATGTAAATAATGCAACTGTCTTTCATATGCAATTGACTATAATTAAAACTACAGGAGGGAAATATGTGGTACAGCGAAAAATGGACTGACTACGAGCTGCTTGACGCAACATGCGGCGAGCGGCTTGAACGCTGGGGTAAATACATCCTCATACGTCCCGATCCTCAGGTGATATGGAAGAATCCGAAATCCAGCAAGCTTTGGAAAACGCCGGACGGTGTATATCACCGCTCGGGAAGCGGCGGCGGTGCGTGGGTAGTGAACAAGATGCCCGACGAATGGTGCATCGGCTATGATTCGCTTACCTTCAGGCTGCGCCCGATGGGCTTCAAGCATACGGGACTTTTCCCCGAGCAGGCGGTCAACTGGGACTGGTTTTCGGAGATCATCCGCGGCGGTATTGCAGACGAAACGCACAAATCACCGAAGGTACTCAACCTTTTCGCATATACAGGCGGTGCGACTGCGGCGGCAGCTATGGCGGGTGCGACTGTATGTCACGTTGACGCATCGCGCGGTATGGTCAATGCGGCGAAAGAGAATCTGCGTTTGTCGGGACTCGGCGATGCTCCTGTGAGATACATTGTAGACGATTGTAAAAAGTTTGTCGAACGTGAGATACGCCGCACAAACCGCTACGACGGCATTATCATGGATCCGCCGTCATACGGCAGAGGTCCGACGGGTGAGGTATGGAAGCTTGAGGAATGCGCGTACGAGCTTATCTCGCTGTGTGTCAGTCTTCTGTCTGAGGAGCCGCTGTTCTTCCTAATCAATTCATACACCACAGGACTGTCACCCGCGACGATGGGCTATATGCTTGCCTCGCTTATGCCGAAGAAGCTTGTTTCATCGGGACATTTCGAGAGCGGTGAGCTTGGGCTTCGCGTGTCATCTACCGGACTTTGTCTTCCCGCAGGTGCAAGCGCACGCTGGCAGTCGAGATAATTATGCAGTTGCTTAATATACTGTGTAAATATGCGTGCTGACATATGCAATCGTCAAATATACTTTTCGGAGATACTATGAGTACGATCATCAAATGTGAAAATATATCCTACACCTACGAGGACATGGACGATGAGCCGAATTTTCCGGCGATACGCGACATTTCACTCGATATTGAAGAAGGCTCGTTCACCGCGATACTCGGTCACAATGGAAGCGGTAAATCGACACTTGCCAAAATCCTCTGTACGGTTCTCTCCCCCGATTCCGGCAGGCTGTGGATCTGTGGAAACGAGCTTACCGCCGATGATGTCACGGATGATACGATATACAAGGCGCGCCGCGACGTCGGTATGGTATTCCAGAATCCCGACAATCAGATTGTCGCGACAATTGTCGAAGAAGATGTCGCGTTCGGTCCCGAGAATCTCGGATTTGAGCCGGCGGAAATACGCCGCCGCGTAGATGAGGCACTCGCCACCGTCCACATGAGCGAGTACGCACGACACGAATGCTACAAGCTGTCCGGCGGCCAGAAGCAACGCGTTGCAATCGCCGGTGCGATCGCGATGAAGCGCCGCTGCATAATATTTGACGAAAGCACCGCGATGCTTGATCCTATGGGACGCGACGCGGTGATGGAAACTATCGAATACCTCAACCGCGTCGAGGGCATCACCGTAATCCTCATCACACACTACATGAACGAGGCAGTCCACGCTGACCGCGTCATCGTAATGAACGACGGCGGTATACTGATGGACGATACTCCCGCCAGGGTATTTCAAAATGTAGAAACCCTCTGGAACGCGGGACTTGATGTGCCGCAGACCACCGAGCTGTTATATAAAATGAAGAAGCGCGGCTTCGACGTCCGCATCGACATATTCGACGCCGAAGGCTGTGCCGCCGAAGTCGCACGGGTAATAGGTGCGGGGAGTACGGGGAGTACGCGGCTTTCTTGAAAGAAAGCCTGGCAAAGAACTTTCATAACGGGTTTTTAATGCATAGTACGGCTTAATGCGTCAGATTTATGATATACGTTCACCCGTCTGGCTTAACTTTGCTTTTCGCTTTTTTCCCCCCGATTTTCGCATGCATTGCGGGCAGGTGTCGTGCAGAGCCTGACAAATACCGAAAAGGAGCTAATGGATTTGGCACTTGTAGAACTTAATAACATATCCTTCGTGTACGGCGTCGGTGCTATGTCGGTCAAAGCTCTGGATGGCGTCACGCTTACAATAGAAAAAGAAAACATCACCGGGCTTATCGGTCCTACCGGAAGCGGCAAGTCAACGCTCGTTCAGCTCCTCAACGGAATACTGAAGCCTACCGACGGCACTGTCCGCATAAACGGGCGCAACATCTGGGAGAATCCGAAAAAAATACGCGATGTGCGCTTCGAGGTCGGACTTGTGATGCAGTACCCCGAATATCAGCTTTTCGACGAGACTGTAGCCTCCGACATCGCATTCGGCCCGAAGAACATGGGCCTTGACGATGCGGAGGTGAAGCGCCGTGTCGCAGAGGCTACGGAATTCGTAAATCTCGCACCGTCGCTTCTCACAAAATCGCCGTTCGATCTGTCGGGCGGTCAGAAACGCCGCGCCGCTCTTGCCGGTGTTATCGCGATGAAACCGGGGCTTCTCGTACTTGATGAGCCTGCCGCGGGACTTGATCCGGGCGGGCGACGCGAGATACTCGGACGCATCCGCGAATTTCACGAGAAGAGCGGCACCGCCGTCATCATCGTCAGCCACAGCATGGAGGACATGGCGATGTACTGCGAACGCATCGTTGTGATGAAGTCGGGGAAGGTCCTCACTGAGGATACGACTGCCGAGGTGTTCAGCCGCTATGATGAGCTTGTCGCATCGGGACTTAATGTACCTGAGATCACACGCATGGTCAACGAGATGAAGTCACTCGGCATCGACATCGGCGGCGGCGTTTTTACCGTCGATGACGCACTTGAACGCATACTATCATATAGGTCCGCGGGAAAGGCGGTGATGAAATGAATTCAGTCGCATTCGGCCAGTATTGCGAGGGTAATTCGGTCATCCACCGTCTCGACCCGCGCTTCAAGATAATTCTTACCATCTCGTACATCATCGCGGTATTTCTTGCGAAAAACGTATTCGCGTTCGCGCTTCTTGCCGTATCGGCAGCCGCGATAATACTGCTGTCGGGTATAAATGTGGGACTGATTTTACGCAGTCTGCGCGCACTCGTCTTTATCATCGCATTTACCGCCGTCATAAATATCTTCTGGTACAAGGGCGACGCGCCGCTGTTTGAATACGGCATTATCCACATCTACCGCGAGGGACTTCTCAACGCGCTGTTCATCGTCGTGCGCGTGGTGATACTTCTCGTTGGTTCAAGCGTGCTGCTCACGTACACCACCACTCCCCTCTCGCTTACCGACGGTCTTGAGAGACTTCTCTCGCCGCTTGCGAAGATAAAGGTACCCGTTCACGAATTTTCCATGATGATGACCATTGCACTGCGCTTCATACCGACGCTGCTTGAGGAAACTCACAAAATAATGAACGCGCAGAAAGCACGCGGTGCGGATTTTTCGTCCGGCAGTCTCGTCAGCCGTGCAAAAGCGCTCATCCCGATACTCGTGCCGCTGTTCGTCTCGGCGTTCAGACGTGCGGAGGAACTGGCGACAGCGATGGAATGCCGCTGCTACACGGGAGGCGAGGGGCGTACACGTATGACCATACTCAAGGCGACCACGGGGGACTACGTATCACTCGTACTCACCGCGCTCCTAATCGCTGCGATCTGCATACTGAACAGCTACGCGCCCGGGTATTCACTGACATGGTAAGGGTAATGTGCGCGGAGGTGTCAATATGAAAACAATACTGAAACTCGCATACGACGGCACGCCCTACCGCGGCTTCCAGTATCAGCCGCATCAGCCGACCGTGCAGCATGAATTATGTATCGCTGCCGAAGCCGCATTCGGTTTTCCCTGCAACATCACCGGATGCAGCCGTACTGACAGTGGCGTCCACGCGACGGGATTTGTTGCGATGCTTGAAGCGAAGGATCCAGCCGACGTTCTGCCCGCGTCAATACCGACCGGCAAACTGCCGCGCGTCATGAACACTCATCTTCCGCCTGATATCGCAGTATGTGCCGCGGCGGTGGTCGGTGACGATTTTCACCCGCGCTACTCGGTCAAGTCGAAAAAATATTCCTATATTATATATAACAGTCCCGCGCGAAGTCCGTTTTATAAGGGCCGTGCACTCTGGCTGCCGCACAGCCTCACCGATGATGCAGTTTCCCGCATGAGCGAATGTGCCGAGCGATTCGTCGGTACTCATGATTTCACGTCGTTCATGGCGGCAGGCTCGAAGATAACCGATGCTGTGCGCACCGTGATATCGGCAAGCGTCATGCGTCTGGATGATACAGTCGTGTTCACCGTTCGCGCCGACGGATTTCTCTACAACATGGTGCGTATAATGGTCGGCACGCTCCTTGATACGGCGGCAGGTAAGCTGTCTCCCGATGATATCAGTGCGATAATCGAAGCGCGGGAACGCTCTCGTGCAGGTACTACCGCACCGCCCGACGGTCTGTATCTCACGCAGGTTTACTACGACCCCATGCCAGAGTGGCAGTGTAACTGATAAACAATAAACGAAGCATCGGAAACGGAGGTGATGTACGGTGGCTTTCAGAAGAAAAGACGAAAATGTGCAGGAGAGAATCCGCATAAGGATTCCCGAAAATGAAGCAGAGCCTGTGGAGGACAAGCATTTCAGGCGCACCGCGTCAGGCTACAGAGCCGCGAAATACGTAGCACTCCTGCTGCTTGTCGCTTTTATCGTCAGCTTCGTCACCTTCTCCGGTCAGAGCATCTCATACGCGAACTTCGCATATCTTATCAAAGACATGGAAAGCGAGGATACCTCGAATACTGCGGTCAACTCCTTCGACATCTCTCTTGAACATTCGGCATCCCGCGTATTCAGCCGCTTCGGCTCATTTCTTGCCTCCGCCGACTGCTCTCACTTCCGGCTGTACAATTCATACGGTACGACGGCGCTTGAGGATGATGCGATCACCGTTTCCCCGCGCCTCATTACATCGAAAAAATACGCGCTACTTTACGATTACGGCAGCGAGAATTACTTCATCTACAACGACCTTGCGCGGGTTTATACCGGTGTCGCCGACGGTAGCATCCACTGCGCGTCGGTATCCGACTGTGGATCATTCATGATAGCCGCGCGTTCTCGTGAATATAAATATATCGTAAGTCTGTATGATAAAAGCTTTTCACTTGTTTCAAACTACTACAAGGATAAGTACGTGATGGACACGGCGATCTCACCAAACGGCGATACCGTCGCGATAATTTCGACCTATGTGGAAAATTCCACGGTGATGTCGGAGATTATGCTGTGCAAGGTGGGAAGTGATGCATCGGTATCCAGCACCTACTCAGGCTCGGTCGCCGCGAGGTGTCTTTTCACCGACAATTCGACACTTGCGGTACTCTTCGACAACCGAGTCGTGTACTGCGCCGATACGGGTGATGTGATCACCGACTACACGCCGCCCGCCTCATCCTTCAGCACGGCGGACGTAACATCCGGCGGCGTTGTCGCGGTATATGAAGAAAACGCGGTCGGCAGTCAGAGCACGGCGGTGCTGATAGATCCGCACGGGAGCACCGTGCAGACGCTCACACTGCCCGAATATGTGACAGGCTGCGCGGCGGCACCCGATACATCGGCGTACCTGTTCGGCAGAGGATTTGTCACTCGCCTTCAGCCGTCCGCTCAGAGTTCACCTGAAACACTTGACACGGGCGATGATCCCGTCGACATCATCCCGTTCGATTCCGGCTGTGTTGTGTGTTACTCATCTCGGTGCAAAAGCGCGTTCATCCCCGATACAGATTAAGAATGACAATAATATATTAAATAAGGAGATAATACTATGAGCTTTGTATATGATATTTTTATGATAATCATCGGCGTGTTTATCGTCGTCGGATGCTGGCGCAAAGGCTTCGTAAAGTCGGTGATGTCACTGCTGTCGCTGATAATCGCAACCTTCACCGCCTACGCCTTCACTCCCAGCCTCTCGGAATACATTAATGAACACTTCATCAAGAGCCGCATCAGCGGTACTCTGTACGACAGCATATCCGGCTATTTCTCCGACTTCTCACTTGACAAGGTTGGTGAGATAATAAAAAACATCACAAATACGATAACGCGCTACGGCTCGAACAGCGAAGGCGTTTCATCGGTCATCACCACGGCATCGGAGAACGGTGCGAGCGGTACTGACGCGGCAAAATCGGTCGCGGATTTCATCGCAACCCCTGTGTCGACGACAATATCGAACATCATCGCGTTTACGCTCATTTTCTTCGCCGCGCTGATACTGCTCTCATTTGTCACGTTTATCGTTGACAAGATATTCAAGTTGCCCGTACTTGACAGTGCGAACAAGCTGCTCGGACTCATCTTCGGTATAATAGAGGCTATCCTCATCTGCTGGGTGCTCGCACTCATCTTCTCCGTCCTCAACACCTCTCTCGAAGCAGTCGCGCCGAAATATTTCAACACTGCCGTAGTCGACAATTCAATTATCCTCAAGTTTTTCTCAAGCTACAACATCCTCGGCATGATAAAAGATGCCGTCAAAGCCTGACTTATTTAAATTTACACGGAGAAACACCTATTTATGAAAGCTAAATATATTCCGAATATTCTCTCATGTATACGAATACTGATGACAGGGCTGTTTATCTTCCTGTTCTTCCACGATTACCCCGACAATGTGGCCATGTCCGGCATCGTGTTCCTGCTTGCCGGCATCACCGATGTCGTGGACGGACAGATCGCACGCCGCTTCAATTACGTGACTTCCATCGGCAAGCTACTTGATCCTCTTGCCGACAAGCTCATGCAGTGCTCTGTGCTGTTCTGCCTTGCCTACAAACAGGTGGTGCCCTTCTGGATACTGATGATATACATCATTAAGGAGCTTACGATGGCTGTCGGCTCGCTTGTACTGTTCAGACGCCGCCATGTAATCAGCGTCAGCCATAACTTCGGGCGCGCGATGGTCGTACTTTTCTACGCTATACTTCTTACGATACTGTTCTTCGGAGGCGAAGGCGGTTTTCTCAGCCAGTCGGTCGTCGACGTTCTCTGCGTTATTGCCGCGGCAGGATCAGTTGCCGCACTTGTATTCTACTTCGTCAGCTACATAAGCCGGTTCAAGAGCAAGGATACCACTCTTCCGGCGAAGAGCGCGAAGGACATCTCCACGAAAGGGAAATAAAAGCTAATGATAAAATGTTCAAGATGCGGGAAACGTCCCGCAGTCGTATTCATTTCTAAAATCGAAAACGGTGAGACAAAGCAGGAGGGTCTTTGTCTGAAATGTGCCAAAGAGCTTGGTATAAAGCCGGTAAACGATATTCTCGGTCAGATGGGAATAAGCGAGGATGACCTCGACCGCGTTTCGGACTTCATGAGCGATGAGGACAACATGGCGGCGCTCGAACAGTTTGTGGGCGACACGGGTGACGAGGGCGACGATAATGACGCCGAAAACTCCGCGCGCGCTCCGGCTATCGACTTTTCAAAGCTGATGCGTGAGAGCGGACTTGCGGCAAATCCGAATCCCTCAGGTTCCGAAAGCACGGAAAAATCAAATAAAGCCGATCCGCGCAAGTCAAAGAAAGAGAACAAGTTCCTTAACAACTACTGCGAAAATATGACGGCAAAGGCGCGAAGCGGACTTCTTGACCGCATCGTCGGACGCGACCGCGATCTCGACCGCGTTATTCAGATACTCTGCCGCCGTCAGAAGAACAACCCATGCCTCATCGGTGAACCGGGCGTCGGCAAAACGGCGATCGCCGAAGCGCTTGCTCAGCGTATCGCCGCGGGTAATGTGCCTTACAAACTGAAAAATAAGGAAATATATCTCGTCGATCTCACGGCTCTCGTCGCGGGTACTCAGTTCCGCGGTCAGTTTGAGTCGCGCGTATTGGGGCTTTTGAATGAGGTTAAGTCCGCGGGCAACGTCATTCTTGTGATCGACGAAGTCCACAACATAGTCGGTGCGGGTGACGCCGAGGGCAGCATGAACGCCGCGAACATCATGAAGCCTGCGCTCTCACGCGGCGAGATTCAAGTCATCGGAGCGACCACCATGACCGAGTACCGCAAGTATATCGAAAAGGATTCGGCGCTTGAGCGCCGCTTCCAGCCGGTAGTCGTAGCCGAGCCGAGCCTTGATGATACTGAGAAGATCCTTCTCGGCATCAAGCATTACTACGAGGAATTCCACGGCATACGCATTCCCGAAAATGTACTGCGTACCGCC
>CAZMRH010000006.1:0-28451 GCA_964568705.1 uncultured Lachnospiraceae bacterium | reverse complement strand
CCTTCACATATGCGCCGGCCTTGATAAGGCTGACACCGGGCATATCAAGATCGACGGTACGGATATCACGAAGCTGTCGGCTGATGAGCTGGGACGCTTCAGAGGCGTAAACATGGGCTTTATTTATCAGAGACATAACCTGATTCCCCAGTTTACTGCACTTGAGAATATCCTTCTCCCGACAGTTATGTGCAATAAGCCGGATATGTCGTATCAGGAGAATCTGAGACGTCTTATACAGAGTTTGAACCTCGAAGACAGAATTCACCATCTGCCGAGCGAGTTGTCAGGCGGTCAGCAGCAGCGTGTCGCGATCGCGCGTGCGCTTATCAACAATCCGCAGATAGTGTTCGCGGATGAGCCTACAGGAAACCTTGACCGTGCCAACGCGGATGAGGTGCTTGAGCTGCTTCTCAGCACGAGAGAGTCGATGGGTCAGACACTTCTCATGGTCACACATGACCTTTCCATCGCCGACCGTGCGGACAGAATATTCCTTATGGATAACGGTGAACTCAGACTTGAGCGTGACTATGTGAAGGGCAATAAGAAAACCATCAACACGTTCTAATTTTCGCATAACCTACTACAGATGAAAAAGCGGGGAAAAACGACGGCATAGCGCCTGAATGTTTCCCCGTTTCTTTATTTTTGTCATGCATCGCAAAAAGCTGCAAATATAGAATCAAAATCGCAGGGAAGTCACAAAATACAGTTGACCTTTTATGGTATCGGATGTATAATATAATGATAGAATTGTAATAAAGGACACGCATATGGTTCAGATAACGGATGTACTGCCGCACTCACGCGGTGAAAAATGCGGGATTATCGCAGGAGACACGCTTGTGTCTCTCAACGGTCATGAAATATCGGACGTGCTCGACTACCGCTTTTATCTCGCGGAAAAAAGCGTCGACGTGAAAATAATGCGGGACGGCACCGAGCATAACTTCACGATAAACAAAGACACCTATGACGATATCGGGCTTGACTTTGAAACTCCGCTGATGGATAAAAAACATTCCTGCGAGAATAAGTGCATCTTCTGCTTCATCGACCAGCTGCCGCGCGGCATGCGAAAATCACTTTACTTCAAGGACGACGATTCGCGTCTTTCTTTTCTCCACGGCAACTATATCACGCTGACGAATCTGAAGGAGCACGATATACAGCGAATCATCGACATGCACATTTCCCCGGTCAACGTGTCCGTGCATACGACAAATTCCGAGCTTCGCGTGATGATGATGAAGAATAAGCACTCGGGTGAGGTGCTTGCTTATCTGAAAATGCTTGCGGACGGCGGTTGTATGCTGCGGTGTCAGATAGTTCTGTGCCGCGGGATCAACGACGGCGCGGAGCTTGAACGCACGATGAATGACCTTGCGGCGCTGTATCCGGCAGTGGAGAGCGTTTCGGTCGTACCTGCTGGACTTACGAAATTCCGCGACGGTTTGTATCCGCTGACCGCATATTCACCGGAGGAAGCGGGAGACGTGATACGCCAGGTGACGGACTTCGCCGACAAATGCGAAAAGAAGTATGGAGAGCGCATCTTTTACGCGGCAGATGAGCTTTATGTCAAGAGCGGAACGCCGATGCCACCGGTCGAAAAGTGGGGCGAATTCACGCAGATTGAAAACGGTGTGGGCATGATTGCGTCGTTTGAATCGGAGCTTGATTCGGCACTTCTTACGCTTACGGATGACGAAAAGTCTACGGTGCGCGAGGTATCGGTTGCAACAGGCGCGGCAGCGTATAAATTCATCTGCGCATGTGCCGGTAAAATTGAAAAGACCTGCCGAAACATAAAATGTCACGTATATAAGATCGACAATAACTTTTTCGGAACCTCGGTAACCGTGACAGGGCTTATCACGGGAGTCGATCTTGCAGATCAGCTGAAAGGGAAACCTCTTGGCGACACACTTCTCTTATCACGCAGTATGCTCAGACAGGAGGGAGACTTGTTCCTTTGCGGAATGACTCCCGCTGAGCTTGAGAAAACGCTCGGTGTAAAGACGTTATTTAATGAAAATGACGGTGCGTCATTCCTCTATGACGTGCTCGGCATATGAGGGTGTGAGCAGCCGTAATGAAAGGAAAGAAAAATGGCAAAACCGATAATTGCAATAGTCGGACGGCCGAATGTCGGCAAAAGTACGCTGTTTAATAAGCTCATCGGCGAGCGACGCGCAATAGTCGAGGATACTCCGGGAATAACGCGCGACCGCATTTACGGTGAGACGGAGTGGCGCGGCAAGACGATGATAATCATCGACACGGGCGGAATTGAGCCGAAAACGGACGATCTGATACTCAAAAAAATGCGCGAGCAGGCGCAGATCGCAATCGACACGGCGGATGTGATAATCTTCATGTGCGATATTCGAACGGGACTGCTTGCGGACGATATGGATATCGCCGTGATGCTTAAAAAGAGCGGTAAGCCGGTTGTACCATGTATCAACAAAGCTGACCGCGTCGGCAACGTACCGCCGGAATTCTACGAATTCTATGAGCTGGGATTTGCGATCGACCCCATCGCCGTGTCGTCACTTCACGGAAGCGGAAGCGGCGATCTGCTTGACGCTGTCATCGACGCACTGCCGGAATTTGAGACGGAGGCGGAGGAAGAGGACGTGATAAGCGTCGCGGTGATAGGTAAGCCGAATGCGGGCAAATCATCGCTTATAAATAAAATCCTCGGTGACGATCGCCTGATTGTTTCCGACATTCCGGGAACGACACGCGATGCGATTGATACTAGGATCGAAAATTCCTTCGGAAAATTCAACTTTATAGACACGGCGGGCATCAGGCGGCAGAGCAAGGTTGACGACCGAATCGAGAAATTTTCCGTACTGCGCGCGAAGATGGCAGTCGAGCGCGCCGACGTGTGCATAATAGTAGTCGACGCGAACGAAGGGATCACCGAACAGGATGAAAAAATCGCCGGAATCGCTCATGAGGCGGGCAAAGCGAGCATAATCGCGGTAAATAAATGGGACTTGATCGAAAAGGAAAACAGCACGACGAATAAATTCACAAAGGACGTGTACGACGCGCTGTCATATATGACATACGCACCGCTTCTGTTCATATCGGCGCTCACCGGACAGCGCGTGACAAAGCTGTTTGAATTTATCACGTATGTACACAATCAGACAAATACGAGAATATCAACGGGAATGCTCAACGACGTGCTTGCGGACGCGACAGGCCGTGTCCAGCCGCCGACGGACAAAGGCAGAAGGCTGAAAATTTATTATATGACGCAGACCTCCGTCGCACCGCCGACATTCGTGATATTCTGCAATGATGCGGAGCTTTTCCATTTCTCTTATCAGCGGTATATCGAGAACTGTCTGCGTACCACATTCGGCTTCAAGGGAACACCGATCAGGCTTATTATCCGTCAGAAGGGCGAAAGCGATGAATAACAAGTCATGCAACGATTACACAAAGTCTGGAGAAAGCTATGACATTTTTTGAATTGATGGAGCTTGGACTTACCGGTCACTATCTGACGGCAGTCGATAATAAGTGCGGATTCTTATTCTGGATATCCGTTATCGCATGTGTGGTACTGTCGTATCTGCTCGGCAGTCTGAATTTCGCGGTAATCATCTCCAAGTACTTCTATAAGGATGACGTGCGAACGCACGGCAGCGGCAACGGCGGAGCGACGAACATGACGCGCACCTACGGTATGCTTGCAGGCGTCGGTACTTTTGCGGGGGACGCGATGAAAGCAGTCGTTTCCGTGATGATAGGCAGAGTACTGCTCGGCATACTCGGCGCGTATCTCGCGGGGTTCTTCTGCATCGTCGGCCATTTATTCCCGGTATACTATAAGTTTCGCGGCGGCAAGGGAATCGCCACTGCGATAACAATGATACTGATGACCAACTGGAAGGTCGGTCTTATCCTGCTGCTCATTTTCGCACTGCTCGTGTGGGCGACAAAGTATATTTCCGTCGGATCGATTATCGGCGTGATGGTGTATCCTGTAGTGCTAAATAAATTCAATGATGCGATGGAACAGACCCCGATACTGCATACTACGGTGACACTCATATCGTTTTTAATAATGGCGCTGATACTTTTCATGCACCGCGAGAATTTCAAGCGTCTGATGGACGGGACTGAACCGAAACTCAGGATAGGTCACGGTAAAAAGACTGAGAGCCGATCTACCGATACGACCGGTAATAATGACGATATGCCGGATGATGACGGCGGCAAAGAATGAGTGATATAATGAAGCCGGAGCACCCCGAGAATATTGACAAGTTCGCGTTACTGTGCAATGACGGCATCAAGGCGAATACCCTTCGCAGCGTTACGCTTACGGGCTCGCGCGGGGAAGTATCGAAGGTGCACGGTGTGATGAAGAATATCGGCGGCGGCGTATTGCAGCTTGAATATTTCCTAAGCGAGGGCAGAGTGCGTCAGGAAAACGTAAAGCCCGGCGACGCTGAGCGGCGCATCGCGGAAATCATTGCGGACGGCTTCACTCACGCTGATCTGTGCGACACTGGCGGCAGTGCGACACTTTTGATAAGCAAGAAGGGCAAATGCACGCTTATCAAAAAGGGTAAAATCGGCGAGCTACCTATTCAGCGGGGACGAGCCGTTCCTCGTCTACCTCGGCATTTCCGATAAATCGGGCAAGGTGCACGACAAGCGCCAGTCGAAATTCAGGCAGATAAACCGCTTCGTCGAGAATATCCGCGACATTATGAAGTATCTGCCGTATGACGGGACACTTGCTGTCGCCGACCTTTGCTGCGGAAAGAGTTATCTCAGCTTTGCGGCGTACCATTATCTTGCGAACATGCTCGGAAGAAGCGTTATAATGACGTGCATCGACCTTAAGCAGAGCGTCATTGACGAGTGCGCCGAGGTCGCACGCGCTCTTCACTTTGACGGCATGAACTTTTGCTGCATGGATATTACAAAGTATAAGCCGGACAGTACCCTTCAGCTTGTGATATCGCTCCACGCGTGCGACACCGCGACCGACATCGTGCTTGACTGCGCGGCATCGGCGGGTGCAAAGGTGATTTTATCGACACCGTGCTGCCATCATCAGCTGAACAAGATGATAAACTGTCCTGCGCTTGACTTTATATGCGATCACTCGATGCTCCGCCAAAAGTTTTGCGACAGTGCGACTGATGCGCTGCGGCTTCTCAGACTTGAGGCGGTAGGATACGACGTTTGTGCGACGGAATTCATTGACCCGGAGGAGACACCGAAAAATATAATGCTTCGTGCGGTAAAGAAGCGCGGGTTTGACATTAATTCGGACAAGGCGAAAAACAAAGCGGCGCGATACCGTGAGGCATACACCTTTCTCACCGGACTTGACGCGCCGGAGTTACCGATCGGAGGTGTGATGAATGAATGAAAATGAAACGAAAAGAATTTTGTTTGACAGCTCGGCGAATGCGGATGAGCGGCTTGCGGCACTTGAAGGACTTGCCGTAAACTGCGTTTCAGACTCGCCATATGTAAACAATCACATACACACGACTTATTCCTTCTCACCGTACACACCCGCGTCGGCGGTGTACACCGCGGCGATGGCGGGACTGTCGACTGCGGGAATCATGGATCACGACAGCGTAGGCGGCATACGCGAATTCAAGCGGGCGGGCGCGATAATCGGGATGCCGGTCACATCCGGCTTCGAGTGCCGCGTATCGGTGAAGGGTACGGCGCTTGAGGGCAGACGGCTGAACAATCCCGATCAGGTATCGTGCTCGTACGTTGCGATGCACGGAATTCCGGAGGGCAGCATCGACGAAGCAGAGCGGATACTCGCGCCGCTGCGTGAACGTCGCAATGAGCGCAACCGTAAGATGTGTGAAAATATAAATGCAGTCACGGCTGAGTACGGGCTGACTATAGACTTCACGCAAGACGTACTGCCGCTGTCAATGGCCGATCGCGGCGGAAGTGTAACCGAACGTCATGTCCTGTTTGCACTGGTGAAAAAGCTCACCGCGACTTATCCCGACAGACATGAAGCTGTACCGACACTCGCGAAGCTGTGCGGCATGAGTGGGACTGCATTAAAAATGAAGTCACTCATCGATGCACCGGATAACTTCTACGAATACGATATACTCGGCATACTGAAAAGCAGCCTTATCAGCAATATCTACGTTGACGCGGACACGGAGCTGATGCATATCGGCGACTTCGTAAAGCTTGCGTCACATCTCGGAGCGGTCAGTGCATATCCTTATCTCGGAGATGTCACCGCATCCGTGACCGGTGATAAAAAAGCGCAGAAGTTCGAGGATTCGTACCTTGAGGAGGTATTCGACCTGCTCAGAGAGTACAAATTTAACGCAGTTACCTACATGCCCGCGCGCAACACGCCCGAACAGCTTACACGCGTGATGTCGCTGTGCCGTGACTACGGCTTTTTCCAGATAAGCGGTGAGGATGTGAACTCTCCGAGGCAGTCGTTCATATGTACGGCTGCGGCAAAGCCAGAATTTGCACATCTGACCGACGCGACGTACGCGCTAATCGGTCACGAAAGAGTTGCATCGGCGAATGCGGCTGATGCGATGTTTTCGGAAAGAAGCGTCGCGGCATATCCGTCGCTTGATGAGAGAATAAAATACTTTGCTTCAAAGGCAAGATAGTTACAGGAGATGAATTGTAATGCTAGACATTGAAAATAATCCGGAATTTGCGGCACCGCTGATAAGAATGGCGTGCGCAGCGGACGGCACTGTGTTCGTGAAGCAGACGGATAAAACGCCTGAGATGAGCGCAGACGCGTCAAAAATTGCAAAGGATATTGACGCATTTGTCAAGTCAAACGGACGTATCCCGTCATCAGTAGAAGTGAACGGTGCGGCGTTTGAAACCAGAAAGATCGAAAAGTGCGCACCGCTGTCGGGCAAGATCGCGATAGTGACAGGCAGTGCACAGGGCTTCGGCGAGGGTATCGCGGATTACCTTGCGAGCGAGGGTGCGGCTGTGGTTATCGCCGACATGAACTTTGACGGAGCATTCGCGACCGCGAAGCGCATTTCCGAGAAGCATCATAATCCCGACATAATCCCTGTGAGTGTAAACGTGACTGACGAAGAATCGGTGAAGTCGATGATCGCAGCGACGGTACGTGAGTTCGGCGGACTTGACATATTTGTCAATAACGCGGGGATCGTCCGTGCGGGAAGCCTTGAGGAGATGACCAAACAGAACTTCGAGCTTGTGACGAACGTAAACTACACCGCGTACTTCATCTGCGCGAAATACGCGTCGGCTGTGATGAAGCTGCAGCGCAGCGTATCGCCCGAATATATGGCGGACATAATTGAGATAAACTCAAAATCGGGACTTGCCGGCAGCAACAAGAATTTTGCATACGCTGGAAGTAAATTCGGAGGACTCGGACTTACGCAGTCGTTTGCACTTGAGCTTGCGCCGTACGGTATCAAGGTCAACGCCATCTGCCCCGGTAACTTCCTTGACGGCCCACTGTGGTCTGATCCCGACCGCGGACTGTTCGTGCAGTATCTGAACGCCGGTAAGGTTCCGGGTGCAAAGACTGTCGCGGACGTGAGAAAATTCTATGAGGCAAAGGTACCGCTCGGACGCGGATGCCGCACTGAGGACGTCGCCGTCGCGATCATGTACATAATCAAGCAGAAATACGAGACAGGTCAGGCGATCCCCGTCACCGGCGGTCAGGAGATGCTTAACTGAGCGGGAACGGGGAGCGAAGGAAACGCGGAGAATGCGGCTTCTTTGAAAAGAAGTCCGGCAAGAAACTTTCCTTATGGATTTATTCTGACAAAGTACAGTGAAATCGTCAGGATTAAATCGGTAACTCATCTAAAGAAAAATATAACCGGACTGCGGCGATCATTAGTCACAGTCCGGTTGATTTTTTATTTCCGCGCTCTACTGCGTTTTCGGGATTACGCCCTCATCGGCGTTTTTCCCGCATGCCGTGCAGGGAAGCACGGCGTATCCTTCGGTATTTGCCGAGGGAATTTTTGTCATCTGCCATCCGGTTATTCCGGTATGACGGACGCTGGGCGCGGACAACGCGGTACATCCGCTGAACGCCTTGTCTGCTTCAAGGACGTTGGAGGTACAGGGGAATGCGATTTCCGCAAGTGAGGTACAGTCGGCGAATGAATAGAGTCCTATTGTTTCAAGCGAATCCGGTGTGTCGACCTTCACAAGGGAAGTGCATTTTTCAAATGCGTGGCTACCGATAGTCCTGATGCCTTCAGGCATTGTGACGACCTTCAGCGCCGGGCAGCTCGCAGCGGTGTATGACGGAATATCGGCGATACCCGGTGACAGTGTGAGCGTTTCAAGTAAACCACATTCGCGAAAGGCCGCCTCGCCGAGTTCGGTGACGCTTGACGGAAGTGTGACCGACGTTATCGACGCGCATTTTTCAAAAGCCGACTCACCGACAACAGACAGATTTCCCGGAAGCGGGGCGCTTGTCAGTGATGTACAACCGTAGAAAGCGTACGAACCGATCGTTGTGACGGAAGCGGGAAAAGTAACACTCTCCATCTGTGAGAAGAGAGCGAAAGCGTAGTCGCCGATGACTTCTGTGCCGCTGTCGATTACCGGTGTATATGATTTTGCGGAGGGATAACACACAAGCGTCCTGCCGTCAAACGAATACAGTATGCCGTTTACCGTTTTGAAGTATCGGTTTAGCGAGCTGACGGTGAAGCCGTTTATCGCACTGCAGCCGCTGAAAGCGCCGACACCTATCTCGGCGACATTTTCGGTGATTATCATGCCGGTGAGTGCGGTACAGTCCTTGAATGCCGAAGCGCCGACGGTCACGATGCCGGAATGGATAGTTATATCTGAAAGTGCCGTGCATCCCTCGAATGCAGCCTCAGGTATTTTCGTCAATGAAAACGGCAGATGGAATGAGACGAAGGACGTACAGCTTCTGAAAGCTTCCGGTTCAATTAAAGTCAGAGTGTCGGGCAGATTCAGAACGGATAGTGACGAGCAGCCGTAGAATGCGCTTTTGCCAACTTTTGTCAGAGTATCCGGCAAATTCACCTCGGTGAGCGCGGAGCACCACAGAAACGTACTGTCGGGAACAGCGGTAATTGATTCGGGCAGAGTTACCGAAGTAAGTCCGACGCAGCCCCAAAACACGCTGCTGCCGAGTGACTCAAGGTGCGACGGAAGAGTGATGCTTTCAAGCGCGATGCAGTTGTAGAACGCGCTGTCGCCGATCGACGTAAGCGAATCCGGCAGTGATATCTGCTTTAGCGAGAGACAGTTTTCAAATGCAAGATCGCCTATCGTTATTACCGTTTCGGGGATGGTGACCGACACCACGTTTTCACACCACAGGAACGCCTCCTCATCAACGGAAGTCACCGGATAGCTGCCGAAGTGATCCGGTATCTTAACGTCGACGGCACTGCCCTTGTACATGGTGATCGTCGCGGTGTGGTCGACTGAATTTATCGAATATTCCCAGCTTCTGTCAACTGATTTAAGAAAAACGACAGCCAGGGCCGAGATTATGATAAGGGCGGCGGCAAGCTGTGATACGAATATAATTATCCTCTGTTTGCTGAATTTGAGCCTGTGATCATGATGCATATTGCCACCTCCCCGAAAACAACATCTTTTTGAAATAATAACACAAAATCGCACCGATGTCAATGAAAAAGAAGCGCAAAGCGGAAAACTCTGCACAATTATTATAAATATTACCAAACTATCACGCGCCGTGACTTCGAAAATTTTACATTAATTATATTCAAAACGACAAAAACTGAAAATCCACTTGTAATTAAGGATAATTTGTTGTATAATAATACGAATATGTTTTGGTATAAATACCGCGAATGAGGAGTGAAGATATTGGCAGTAACATTCAGAGGCGGCGTAAGACTTCCCGAAAGTAAATATACGGAAAACGTCAAAATAGAGAAGCTTGATCCTCCGGATTTTGTCGCGATACCGCTGAACCAGCACATAGGTACGCCGTGTGAGCCGCTTGTGAAACCGGGCGACAGGGTGCTGATGGGACAGGTCATCGGCGACGTGCCGGCGGGCGCACTCGGAGTACCGGTACACGCAAGCGTGTCTGGAACGGTCAAGGAGATAATGGAATCAAACCTGAGCGGAACGCGTAAGGTTCGCAGCATCGTGATAGAGAATGATAAAACGAACGAGCTGTCTCCGGACATACATCCCTTTACTAAAAGCCTTCGCGATACGGAGACGGAAGAGATAATAGACATAGTTCGCCGTGCCGGAATATCGGGCATGGGCGGCGCGTCATTCCCGACTTACGCAAAGATCCGTTCGGCGCTTGGCAAGGTAGACACGATTATAATAAACTGTGCGGAGTGCGAGCCGTTTATCACCGCCAATCACAGACTTCTGCTTGAAGATCCGGCATCGGTCATAAACGGCGTCAAGATACTTATGCGAGCACTCGGCGTAAAGACCGTATATATCGCAATTGAAAAGAACAAGCAGGACGCGGCGAAAAAGCTTCGCTCACTTCTGGAAAAGACGCGCACGATAAATGTCGTGATGCTTAAAACGAAGTATCCGCAGGGCGATGAGCGTCAGCTTATCTACGCGCTGACAAAGCGCCAGGTGCCGGTCGGAAAGCTTCCGGCGGATGTGGGATGTGTGGTGTTCAACGCGGAGACCTGCTCGGCAGTGTACAACGCGTTTGCCAACGGAATGCCGCTCATCAGACGAATTGTGACAGTTGACGGCGACTGCGTGAGGAATCCCGGCAACTTCCTTGTGCCGATCGGAACGCCCGTGTCATTCCTGTTTGAGTGCTGCGGCGGCTTTGTGCTCCCGCCTGAAAAGATCATCTTCGGCGGGCCCATGATGGGTATCGCAAAGTGGAACATAGGCACACCCGTGACTAAGGGTACTTCTGCGGTGCTTGCACTTTCTCCCGCTTATAACAAGTCCTACAATGCGGAGGTGTGCATACGCTGCGGAAGATGTGTGGCAGGTTGCCCGATGCATCTTATGCCGATTGAACTGTCGAAGCTGTCGGCTGCCGGAAAGTTTGAAGAAGCGAAAAAGATGAACGTCATGTCGTGCGTCGAATGCGGTTCATGCAGTTATGTGTGTCCGGGTGGCGTACCGATACTGCAGAACATAAAGGTGGCAAAGGACAGAGTCCGCAGCATGAAATAAGCGGGAAAAATCAATATTACGGTAGGTTTGGACAATGAAAAAAGAAGTTGACGAAATATATAACGAGAATGCCGCACCGCTTCTGACTGTGTCGGCGTCACCTCATATAAAGAGCAGCGACACGGTGCGCGGAATAATGATCGACGTAATACTTGCGCTCATTCCGGCACTTGCATGGGCGACGTTCATTTACGGATGGCGCGCACTTCTTGTGACTGTGATATCCGTTGCATCAAGCGTGCTTTTTGAGGTGTTGTTTCAGCTTATATGTCATCGCCGTGTGACTGTCGGTGACTGCTCGGCGGCGGTAACGGGACTTCTGCTTGCGATGTGCCTTCCGGCGAGTGTGCCGTACTGGATGCCGGTGGTCGGATCGCTGTTTGCCATAGTTATTGCGAAGCAGATATTCGGCGGGATCGGCAAGAATGTCGTGAACCCCGCGCTTGCGGCGAGGGTGTTTCTCATGCTTGCGTGGCCTGCTGAGTCAAGCCTGTTCACAGCGGCGGGAACGCGTTTGTCAGTTGCGGCGAGCCAAGCCGACATGATCGCGTCAGCCACACCGCTTGCGTCGCTGAAGTCCGGCACAATGCCCGACATAAAGACGTTTGAAATGATAATCGGTAACAAGGGCGGCTGCCTCGGGGAGGTATCGGCGCTGTTCCTTGCGATAGGCGGACTGTACCTGCTGCTTCGCGGAGTAATTACTTGGGAGATACCGGTGACCTACATCGGAACGGTCGCGGCAATATTGCTACTGTTCCCGCAGGCTGAGGGCGAGATGCTTCACGGTATGATGTATGCGGTATGCTCCGGCGGACTTATGATCGGCGCGATATTTATGGCGACCGACTATGTGACAAGCCCCGTTACCAAATGGGGACGCGTCATATTCGGGATCGGATGCGGCGTGCTGACGATACTGATACGGTATTTCGGCACATATCCCGAAGGCGTGTCGTTTGCGATACTTATAATGAATCTGCTTGTGTGGTACATTGAGCGCGCGACACTTCCTAACACATTCGGAAAGGTAAAAAAGAAAAAGAGAGGTGCTGAATGATGTCGGATAAGCCGGAATTAAATGAAGATATGACTAACGACGGCGGCGATAACGGCAGCACCACAGATAAAGCCGCGGAGAACGAGTTTTACTTCGAGGATAAGAGCTTTGAAAAGGAAATGGAGCCACATGAGGTAGAAGATTTCGTGGCATATGAACTTGGAAGTGAGGAGGATCCGGTTGAGGAGGAAAAGAAAAACTCACACTCACTCATACACACGCTGACAAAGACTCTGACCGAACTGAGACTCCCGAGGGATAAGAAGAAAAAGAAAAAGCATGAGCGTCACGTCAAGTCCGCGGTAAATGAGCTTGACGACGGTGAAGTCACGTCACATATACACGAAGCTCCGGCACCCGTGCATATGTATACATCAGACGATGCGGAAGTAACGGAAGAAGCACCCGAACAGGAGACTGTAGCAAACGAGGCACCCGAACAGGAGACTGTAGCAAACGAGGCACCCGAACAGGAGACTCCAGCAAACGAGGCACCCGAACAGGAGACTATAGCAAACGAGGCACCCGAACAGGAGACAGCCGCTTCCGAAGTCTCTACTGCGGATACGGAGACAGCCGCAGCCGAATCAACCGTTACCTATACTCCGGCGGCGGACGAGACTGATGACGTCATATCAGAAGGTAAGGTGGACGAGCTTCCCGAGGAAATGCTTAATGAAGTTTACAGGCTGATACCGGATTCCGCGGCTTTTGACGAGGCGGCTCACGATATGTCGGAGGATAAGGAATTCGACGAATTCGTCAGAAATGAGGATGCCGAGCCTGTGGCTGAGAAAGCCGAAGAACCGGAAAAGAAGAATAAAAAGAAGTCAGGCAAAGATAAACGCAGCGTAGAAACGTCGGTACCGGCTCAAGCGGGCACGGCAGCGGCGGCAATCACGGCGGCAGCGTCGGATGCAGTGCAGACGAAGAAACCGCCGAAGCCGGAAAAGGTGAAAAAAGTGAAGACGGATAAGTCTCAGAATAAAAAGGCGGACACCGCAAAGAACGGCAAAAAGAATGAGATAAACATTGCGAGAATCATCATTGTACCTGTCGTGATAAGCATTATCGTCGCGTTTCTGCTGTCATTCGTAAATCAGAAGACGGCGGAGATAATCAGTGAAAACAATAATAAAGCGATGACGGCTTCAATTGAGAAGATATTCGAGAGGGAAGTCGATTGTAAGCTGTACAGCGAGGACGCGGATCAGAAAGTTTACATCGTTTATAACGGCACGAATCTTTACGGCGCGTGCATCGACCTTACCACTATCGGCTACGGCGGTGAGATGGAAATGCTCATCGGGCTTGACGCGGACAACACCATTCTCAAAATTGAATTCGTAACGATGTCTGAAACCCCCGGACTCGGCGCGAAGGTAAAACAGCCCGATTTTAAGGATCAGTTCAAGGGTAAGAATTCTCCCGTGATCCTCGGTACGGATGTTGATGCGATAACCGGTGCTACGATATCGTCCACCGCAGTGACCAACGCGGTCAATAAAGTGCTGTCATCGGGGATGAATCTTTACAATGTTGCAGATGAGCTTGGCATGACGGTGCTGCTTCCCTCACAGTGGGACGGCGCACAGGAGAATCCGGTATCCGAGGAGACGACCGCCGTTCCCGAAACAACAGCCGAAACCAAAGCAGAAATGACACCTCAGACCGAACAAGCGGCAGATGAAACGGCGATCGGAAATGACAAGGTCACGGGCGGCAATACAAATGTCAACACACCGACAAACAAGACCAACGTCACAAAGAATCCGGCGGTGACTCAGGCGGTCGTATGCCAGCATACGATGAGCGCGGCTGTCGATGTTGCGGCGACCTGTACGGCACCTGCAAGAACAGTCAGAACATGTACGAAATGCGGATATGAGGAAAGCACACCTGCGGGAACGGAAACTGCCCCGCATACTCCGGCTAATCCGGTGATTGAAGGCGCTGACAGTGTTGTGAGATGCAGCGTATGCGGAGCGGAGATATCCAGAACTCCCGTACCTGCCGAACCTGTAACAGAAGCACCGGCACCTGATACGACAGCACCCGTTACTACCGCGGAAACGGTCTGAAGGGAGGACGAGGACTATGAAATATATACTTAATAAACTGAAGGAAGGTCTTCTTTCCGACAACCCGACCTTTGTCCAGTTCCTCGGAATGTGCCCGACGCTTGCGCTGACCACCTCGGCTGCGAACGGATTCGGCATGGGAATCGCGGTAATCGCGGTGCTTATCTGCTCAAACATGCTCATCTCGCTTTGCCGTAAGGTAATACCGGATCAGGTGAGAATCGTGTGCTTCATCACGATAATATCTGGATTCGTGACTGCGGTGGAAATGATAATCAAAGCGTTTTTTCCCGCGATCGATGCGTCCCTCGGAATATATATCCCGCTTATCGTCGTAAACTGCATAATCCTCGCACGCGCCGAAGCGTTTGCATCGCGCAACTCAGTCGGTAAATCGGCGCTTGACGGACTTGCGATGGGACTCGGCTTCACATGTGCGCTGACGCTCATCGGATTTGTACGTGAGCTTGTCGGAGCGGGAACGATTTTCACGGGCTTTGACGGAAGCGGAGGAATCAAGATACCCGAGACGATCTATAAGCCGGCGATCATATTCTGTCAGCCCGCGGGCGCATTCATGACGCTCGGACTGCTGGTCGCGCTGATAGCGAAGATAAGAAGCGTGAAGAAGGCACATGACACCGAAAAAAAGCTTGAAGAAGATGAGATGCTGAACAGGATGGGCTATTACACCGAGGGAGGTAAATAATGATTAACGTCTTACTTATAATGTTTACGGCGATAATTACCGAGAACTTCATCTTTGCGAAATTCTACGGTGTGTGCCCGTTCCTCGGGGTATCTGAAAAACCCGCTACCGCGTTCGGCATGGGCATGGCGGTCACATTTGTAATGACAATATCAAGCGCGGCGACCTACCTTGTATATTACTATGTCCTTGCAAAGCTCGGACTTGAGTACATGAAAACCGTAGCATTTATTCTGGTGATTGCGTTTCTCGTACAGTTCATCGAGATGTTCCTCAAGAAGAACGTGCCGACGCTGTACAGCTCACTCGGCATATACCTTCCGCTCATCACGACCAACTGCGCGGTGCTCGGCTCAGCTCTTCTGAATATCCAGCGCAGCTACAGCTTTGTGGAGAGCGTAGTGTTCGGATTTTCCTCGGCACTCGGCTTCACGCTCGCAATACTGATTTTCGCGGGAGTGCGTGTGCGCATGCAGTATGCCGAGCCGCCGGAGGCGTTCAAGGGGATGCCGATAGTTCTCATCACAGCGGGACTTATCGCGATGGCGTTTTCGGGACTGACGGGTATATCATTCAACTGATAGAATTGTTGGGAGTTATTATATGATAAAAGAAATATTGATTCCGGTCGCGGTATTTGCGCTGCTGGGTGCGTTTGCCGGAATATGCCTCGCGATTGCGTCGAAGAAATTCAGCGTAAAAGAGGACGAGCGCACGACTGAAATACGCGAACTGCTTGCGGGTGGAAACTGCGGCGGCTGCGGATTTACGGGTTGTGACGCGTTTGCAAAGGCACTGACCGACGGTAAAGCGACACCAGAAATGTGTGTGATGTCCTCCCCCGATACGGTAGCAAATATAGCGGGGATCCTCGGTATAGAGGTAGGAGAGCGTGTACGGATGAGAGCACAGGTGATGTGCTCGGGTACTGCGGAGCTTGCGGCGAAAAAGTATCTCTATCAGGGAAGCGTGAGCTGCGAAGCTGCCGCGAAGCTTGACGGCGGCGATAAGCTCTGCCCGTACGGATGCATAGGACTGGGCAACTGCGCGGCGGCATGTCCGTTTGACGCGATAAGCATAGTCGAGGGTATAGCGCAGGTCAATCCGTATAAATGCACCGGCTGCGGAACGTGCGTCAAGGCATGTCCGAAGGGACTTATTAAACTTGTGCCGTATGACAGCTGCCTGTGGGTAGGCTGTATGTCGTTTGACAAGGGCAAGAAGGTCAGCGAATACTGCGGCGTCGGCTGCATCGGCTGCGGACTTTGCGTGAGAGTATGTAAGGAGCAGGCGATCAAGGTCGAAAACGGACTTGCATCCATTGACATTGATAAATGCGTACAGTGCGGCGACTGTAAGAGTAAGTGCCCGAAGAACATAATCTGGTCGGCAGAGCCTCAGGGCAAAATCGGACTTGCGATAACAAGATTCTGATAAAATAAGCAGCAGCGGTAAAAAATATAGGTGTGGGACGTAAGCCATTACATTGTCGTGCAGTTGAAAAGTCGGTTTCAACTGTTTCCACGTAAAAATTTCAGTCGGCACTGCCGATTGTATAAGAATTGCCGGCAGCATAAGAGTTTTTATTACAATGTCGGACTATAGCCGACGGCTGCCGTAAATTACCGCGTAAAATAAACAATAAGAGCGACAGAAGTGCCGCCAACGAATTGAGGATAAATTACCTGATGGAAAACAACAATACAGATAATGCAGTAAACAAGCAGAACGGACGGGGAAAACGACCGTATTACCACAAGAAGAAAAAGAAGCCGGCAGACGACGCGGCACAGGCTGCTGTTCAGCCTGTCACACAGGCGGAGCAGACGGTAAAGCCGAAGCAGAACAACCAGCAAAAGCCTAAATCCCGGAATAATCAGTCGAGACCGCCGAAGCAGAATAATCAACCGAAGCAGAACGATCAGTCCGCTGTATCGCATGATGAGCGCACAAACGCACCCGTCCAGAATAAGAAGCAGAGCGACGGGCAGGGCAGAAATCATAATAAGCGAAGCGGTAGAAATAATCAGGGACACGGTGTGAGAATAAATGATATACTGACTGTCGCACCTCAGTCAAAGGGACTTGACAGAACGATACAGGACGCGAAGCTTCAGGCTGAACGCACGAGAAATGAGGCGCTTGCCGTCCTTTCAAAGAAGAAAAAACGTCACGGCGGCGCACAGAAATCCCGTCCCGACCGTGAACCGAAGGGCGACGCGGATATCCGTACACGCGGAAACGTGTATATGCCGCGAGTGCTTAATGACGATGACACCGACTTCTACGACGACGAAGAAAGCGTCTCGGCGTACTCGGCATCATCACATCAACCTCAGAAGAAAAAGGGACTGCACGACATGTTAAGACAGGACGATTCAGCTGAGGACAGCGGAGTCGTGATCGGCAGAAACGCGGTGCGCGAACTGCTTCGCTCGGGCAGAAGCGTTGACAAGGTTTTTGTCAGAAGCGGCATACGCGAAGGCTCGATAGTGGTAATCGTCGCTGAGGCGGTCGGGCGCAGTATTCCCGTGATCGAGGTGACCGGAGAGAAGCTTGATTTTCTCGCGGGCGACACGAATCATCAGGGCGTTGTGGCGATGGCGTCCGGCAAACAGTACACTGATATTGACGGAATAATCGCGATAGCGAAGGAACGCGGCGAGAAGCCGCTTGTCGTGATTGCCGATGGGATAGAGGATCCTCACAACCTCGGCGCACTGATAAGATGCGCTGAATGTGCGGGAGTTCACGGAATAATCATACCGAAGCGCCGCGCGGTCGGAGTAACGCCGGTCGTCACAAAGGCATCGGCGGGAGCGATAGAGCATATGGCGATAGCCAAGGTGCAGAACATCAGCGCAACAGTAGAACAGCTCAAGAAAAGAGGACTGTGGATATTCGCGGCTGAAGCGGGCGGCAAGGCGTACTATGATACCGACTTCAATGTCCCCGCATGTATCATACTCGGCAGCGAGGGCGACGGTATCGGTCAGCATGTGCGTGAAAAGTGTGATTATCTGGTCTCGATACCGATGTACGGCAAGGTGAATTCACTTAACGTGTCGACCGCCGCGTCAGTTATACTTTGCCACGCTGCAAGGATGCAGAGGACTGACATGAAGCTGTAAGGCTTAAAAATCCCCATAAATTCTGTAAGGTAAGGTGAGGGTTATGTTTAAAAAGAAAAAGTCCGGACGTGGGAAGAATTTTAATAACGAGCCTCAGAAAAAGCCGAAAAAGTCGGAAGGTATGTCGTCGGATACAATGGAATTCAGCTTTATTTCGGATGATGGAGGACTCTTCAAGGGTGAGACAGGAGGGAAAGCCGCAAAACCTCAGGCTGAAAAGACGCGCAGAAGTGAGTCCGACGTTGACTTAAACGAGCTTTTTACGCGTCACTCGATGCAGAATGAGAGCGGTGAATTTATCGCACCCCCGGCCGGCACTCACGCTGTTCCGGATCAAAGTATTTTCGATGAAGTTGACGATACCACCGACTTTCAGCCGTCGGATGATACCGATATCGGTGAAAAGCAAACCGGATATACCGAGACTGATGCTTGCGGGGATTCACCGGACGCAGGCAGTGACGCGGCGGAAGATACGCCCGAAATGCCTGAAGAAGCACCTGCTGTGACAAAGGACGAAGTCCCCGCTGCTTCGGATGAGTTGACTATCCCGGCGGACGGTACAGCTGATACGGACGGTACAGCTGATACGGACGGTATAGCTGATGCGGACGGTACAGCTGATACGGAAGTTACCGATTCCGACGCGAGTGACGATTACACAGTAAGCGGCGGCGACGGCACGAGCTTCGACGATTTCATTGAGCAGACGGTGTCCGAGTTAAGTGACGACGAAGAGGACATCAACGACATAAATATAGCCATAGCCTTCGGGCTTGAGGACGAATTTGCGAAAACCGTCGGCATTGACGCGGCATCAAAGCTTACTCAGAAATACGAGGAGCAGCAGCATCTCCGTGAAGAAGCGGAGCGCCGCACGCAGATAGTCGATGTTGAGTTTACCTCTCCCGGTCAGAAGCAGGAGCTTGCTTCGAAATATAAAAAGAGCTACAGAACCGGCAAAATTAAGCTGATCATCGCCGCGGTAATCGGCATACTTGTACTGCTTTATGAGAACATAGGAATGTTTGGACTTACATTCTCGGGCTTCATTGATCCGTCGCTGTACCCCGTATCATATATAATGATGGATCTGCAGCTTACGCTGTTTGCATGCGCGGTCGCGTATAAGGAAATATTCGGCGGATTTGAGGCACTGTTCAAGGGACATCCGAAGCCGGAGAGCCTGCTGTCGGTACTTGCGACGGTAAGCGTGATTTACTCGATAACTTTCGCCGTACTTGCGGAGAAAAGTGAAGAACTCGCGGTGCATAATTTCGCGGTCGTACTGTGTGTGTTGATAACACTTGCATATTCATACCTGAATTTAAAGCGTGAGATATTCAGCTTCAATATCGTCAGCACGAAGAAACCGAAATACATCATGACAAGACCCGACGAAGCGGAAACTAAGGCAAAGTGTGCGCTGTTCAACGGCGAAAAGCATGAGATTGTCAAAATCGAAAAGGCATCGTTTATAGACGGCTTCTTCTACAGGACAAATAAGGAGAGCCGCACCGACTCAAACTTTGTGACGACCTCGCTGTGCCTAAGCACGATACTTTCCATTCTCATCGGCATACTATACGGCCTAATGCAGAAGAGTGCGCTGTCAGGCATCACGGTCGGCTACATCGCACTGCTCGTTTCCTACCCAGCGTCACTTCTGTTTACCTTCAGTTTCCCGTTCTACCGCGCCGATTCCAATTCGTACGATATCGACAGCACGATAGTGGGCAATACCTCCATCGAGGAATACAGCAACGCCGACGTTGTGTCATTTGACGATATCAACGTATTTCCGTCGTACTGCGTGAAGGTGCGCGGAATGAGAACTTACACGAATTACAGAGTCGACCGCGCGCTGTATTATGCGGCGAGCGTGTTCAAGAAAACGGGCGGCCCTCTTTCCGACGTATTCGAGGTGGCGACACTTGAGACGGGCGTATCGGAGGATGTGCGGATTGATTCAACTGAGATAGGATACATCGCGGCGACTGTCGAAGGCCGTGAAATAGTATTCGGACGCAGTGCGAAGCTTCTTGAGCTTGGCTATCAGATACCCGATACGGTAGTGGAGCAGGAGGAGGAGATAGGCGTCGCGTCAAGCGTGATGTACATGATTTATCAGGAACGCCTTGTCGCGAGATATATCATCGAATACATGATCGATGCGGACTTTGACTACCTTGTAAAGCAGCTTTCGGCAAGCGGTATCGGCATCTGTGTGAACACATTTGACCCTAACATCGACGCGAAGATGATAATGTCGAAAACGGAATATAAGAAGTATGATCTTCGCGTGTATAACGATATTTCAGTGTCCGGTACAGGGAAAGCAGTTGAGAGAGCGGACAGCGGCATCGTGACGCGCGGCACGCCGAAACTTCTGCTTGAGACAGTCGCGTACTGCGACAAGCTGGTGAGCCTCAAGCGAATCAGCTCGTATATCAGCATAATTTCGTCCTTTGTCGGGGTGATACTTGTGCTTGTGTTGCTCCTTTCCGGAAGCACCTCGATTCTGACCTCGCTCTTTATCGCAGGACTTCAGATATTCTGGACGGCACTTATGGCAGTGGCATCAAAGCTGCTTGTCGGATAAAAAACTGAAAGGCGGGAGGGAAAATTATCCCTCCCGATGTCTGTGATATGAGGGAAGATATCAAAAGCTTTATTTCAAAGGTACGAAAGCCCGGACGCTATACAGGCGGTGAGAGCGGTGCGGTCATAAAGGATAAAAATGAAATTGACCTTCGCGTCGCGTTCTGTTTTCCCGATATATATGAGATCGGGATGTCGAACCTCGGTATGAGGATACTCTGCGGCGTGCTCAACGAGATGGACAAGGTATGGTGCGAGCGGGTGTACGCACCGTGGGCTGACATGGAGGATGAGATGCGCGCGCATAACGTACCGCTTTACACACATGACAGCGGAGACGCGGTGCGCGACTTTGATATAATGGCGATAACGCTGCAGTATGAACTTTGCTACAGCACCGCGCTTGACATGATCGACCTAGCGGGACTGCCTCTGTACGCGAAGGACCGCGGCGACGAATATCCCGTAGTGCTCGCGGGCGGCCCGTGTGCGTATAATGCCGAGCCGATGGCGGACTTTATCGATATCTTCTCGATCGGCGAGGGTGAAGAAGCGCTCCCCGAACTTGCAGTGCTGATGATGAAGATGAAAAAGAGCGGTACATATACAAAGGAAAAATTTCTACATGCGGCGGCGTGTGAGCTTGAGGGCTTCTACGTACCGTCGCTGTACGAAGTAAACTATAACGAAGACGGCATGATTGCATCACTTGAGCCGAAGTACGCAGACGTGCCGAAGAAGGTTAAGAAACGCCTTGTTTCGAATGTGAATAAGGCGTATGTCCCGACATGCCCGATACTGCCGAATATCGAGGCGGTGCAGGACAGAATCACGCTTGAGGTATTCCGCGGCTGTATTCGCGGATGCCGCTTCTGTCAAGCGGGTTTTATATCAAGACCTGTCCGCGAGAAATCGCCGGAGGTGTTGTGGGATATCGCGAAAACGACGGCGGAGAACAGCGGCTACGATGAAATATCGCTGTCGTCACTGTCAATCAGCGACTATTCGCAGGTCGGCTGCCTGACCGACGGTCTGCTTGAGTGGACGAATGACGAGAAGATAAACCTCTCACTTCCGTCACTGAGAGCTGACAGCTTCACAAAGGAGCTGATGGACAAGATATCGACCGTACGCACGAGTACGCTGACGTTTGCTCCCGAAGCCGGAACACAAAGGCTTCGCGACGTCATCAACAAAAATGTCACCGAAGAGGACATACTGCGCGCATCGTCTGTTGCATTCGGCGCGGGTAAAAGTCAGGTAAAGCTGTACTTCATGGACGGACTGCCGTATGAGACCTACGACGATATTGCGGGTATCGCGGAGCTTGCGCATCATGTCGTCGACGAGTATTACAGGACTGAAAACCGCAACCGCCGCCGTCAGCCGCAGGTCACGCTGAGCGTCGCGTGCTTTATCCCGAAGCCGCACACGCCGTTCCAGTGGGAAGGGCAGGACACGCTTGAGGAGCTTGAGGAAAAGCAGAAGTTTCTCTCGTCAAAGATCACCGACCGCAAGGTGAAATATAATTATCACGACGCGAAGGTGTCGCGGCTCGAAGCGATATTCGCACGCGGTGACAGACGGCTGTCAGAGGCACTTTACACCGCGCAGAATGAGGGCATAAAGCTCGATGCGTGGTCGGAATTCTTCAATTACGATAAGTGGATGGATATATTCGCGAGGTGCGGCGTCGACACCTCGTTCTACGCTAACCGCGACATAGGTGAGGATGAAATACTTCCGTGGGATATGATCGACTGCGGCGTATCGAAAGAATTCATGATACGCGAGCATAGGCTTGCAAAGGACGCCGCAACGACTCCGTCGTGTAAGGATAAATGCTCGGGTTGTGGCGCCAACGGACTTGTCGATAAGAAGTATTGCAGATGGTGTCCGGGCGGAAGTGAGATAAAGACCGCTGAAACAAAGCATACGCCGAAGTTCGCACAGGAGGCGGACGACGGTGAAAAGGTGCGCCGTCAGCCTGTGAGGACTGTGCGTATAAGGTACGAGAAGCGAGGTGTGCTGACGTATGTATCGCATCTCGATTTCCAGCATAACATGATGCGTGCGCTGCTTCGTGCAAAGCTCCCGCTTTATTATACCGAGGGCTTCAATCCGATACCGAAGCTTGCGTTTGCGTCACCCTTATCCGTCGGATGTGCAGGAGAACGCGAGCTTGCCGACATAAAAATAATGGAGGAAATGGACGACGAAACGATAATGCGACGCCTGTCCGCGGTATGCCCCGACGGCATACGCATAGTTGAGGTCTACACCGCCGAGTCTAAATTCCGCGATATCAAGTGGGCGAAGTGCACAATCGAGATACACACAAAGCACGCCGACAGCGGGACTGCGGCGGAAATCGGCGGACTGTTCAATTCTCCCGTTACTATCATGAAGCGCTCGAAAAGCGGCGACCATGAGGTAAATATTTCACCCTTCGTGAAGCATATCACCGCTGCATGGCACGGTGAGCGCGAGGTGCTTGAAATCGACACTGTGGTGAGCGCCGATACGGAGAATTACCTCAATCCCGACTATGTCGCTGCATACATCTGCAAGACATACGCACTTTCTGACGGCTGGTACACGATTACGAGGAGCAGACTGCTGCTTGAGGACGGCGTGACCGAATACAGATAAACGGAGGAACGGTATGAAAAAAACAATAATACTTATAATAGCGGCGGTGCTGTGTCTGATGACACTGGCATCATGTGCAAAGAAGGGCAATGACGCCGAGACTACGACGAGCGGCGCGATAATCACGGACGGATCGTCGGAGAGCGGGAAAACCGCGAAGCCCGATGTACCGGACGCTTCGGTGAAGATAGGCGAATACGATATAGGAACAGACGGCAAAAGCGTTACGATATACCTGTGCGACGGCACGGTCTACATTGTCAAGGACGGCAGTGTGGCGCAGACGCTTGAATACAACAGCATTTATGACGCGGCGACAGCGGCAAGCACATTTGACCTTGTCGATGCAGACGGCGACGGAGATATGGACTTCATCATCGTGACCGACACGACGCCGGAGGGCTATATTTACGACCTGTATGTACAGGATTACGACGGCAAATTCGCGAAGTCCGACAAAACATACCCGTTTGCGGCGGATGAGACGACATCGGCGCAGACAACTGCGGCAGGCGGCTCGGTCGATGTGTATACTGAGATTGTGTACAACATCCTCGCATCGGATAAACAGCCCCGGGGCATTACACGCACGGTCTGCACGGATGCGTCGTTCAGGGACGGAGATACGGTATCCGGCGGTACGGTGTATACGATGAACTCACCCGAGCTTGGCGTATCGTTTGTCGCTTCAGCGCAGGACGGCTCGTATTACTTTGGCAAGGCTTATCAGGAGCTTACGAAAATCGGGCTTGATTTAAACGGACGATGGTCCCTCACCTCATCCAAATTCATCGACGGTGACGGTGACTGCGTATATGAATCGGACAGCGCAAACGGATAATCCGCAAAAAGGTCAAAATAATATGATAAAATAAGAAAACAGGAGATTTCGTGAGAAAATCCCCTGTTTTTTTAATATTATGACAAATATTTGACTTATACTGACTTTGACTATAACTGACCTACAAACTATAATAATGTCATAAAGGTTAAGAAAGGTCAAACGAGGTGACTAAAATGCTTATATCAGATCAGATAGCTAAGCTGATTGAACAAATGCTTGAGGACGGCGGCGGAAGTACAGACCTGCAGCGTAATGATCTTGCAGGCAGACTCGGATGTGTGCCGAGCCAGATCAATTACGTCATCTCGTCGCGTTTTACGCCGGAGCGCGGCTATATAACCGAGAGCAGACGGGGCGGCGGCGGATATATCAGGATTGTCAGAGTGCAGCTCGGACGCAACGAATATCTGATGCACTTCTTCCATGCGATCGGCGAAAGCCTTGATGAAAACGAAGCGAGAGCATATGTCGTAAACCTCACGGACAACGGCATCATCACAGAGCGCGAGGCGCGGATCGTCGTGTCGGCGATATCGGGCAGAGCGCTTGAGAAGATCATTCCGCCGGAAGCGCGAAACAAGATACGCGCCGACATAATGCGGCACATTATAATGTCACTGATGTGATAAAATCAGTGAAGTCCGGTATAATAGAAAAATGAAAAATGAAAGCCGAAAGAAGGAATTTATATGCTTTGTGAAAGATGTAAAAAAAATGATGCAACGGTGTTTTATAAGGAATCGATAAACGGTAAGAAAAAGAGCTATTCGCTTTGTGAGGACTGTGCGGCTGAACTTGAGGCGAGCGGTAAGATAAATCTTCACGAGCCTGATCTGCTTAATATGTTCACACCGGGTTTCGGCTTCGGCGAGAGCATCCTTGACGGACTGTTCGCACCTGTCAGTGCATATAAACCGTATCTGGAGCAGTCGGATGAGAAGAAATGTAGACTCTGCGGTTCATCGTTTGACGATCTCGTAAGAGAGGGTAAAGCGATATGCCCCGAGTGTTATGACACGTTTGACGACGAATTGTCTGAAACTATATCAAGACTTCACGGAAGTGCTACGCATCGCGGACATATGCCGAAAAGACTGCGCGTCGAGAGTGACAAGAAGAATGAGGTCAAGTCGCTCCAGTGTGAGCTGAAGGAAGCAATAAAGAATGAGGAATACGAAAAGGCGGCGGAGCTTCGCGATAAGATCAAAGAGCTTAACTCCGACGCTGAATAAGGGGGACGGTATTATGAAATGGTACGATAACGATGGCAAGAATCAGGACGTGATCGTCTCGACTAGGGTAAGGCTTGCGCGAAACCTTGTCGATTATCCGTTCAGACCGAAGCTCACGGCGACGGCATCGGGTGAGATAATTTCGCACGTGGCGGATGCATTGAAGGATGAAAGCGCATACGAAGCAGTCGGTTTCGATAAGTTATCCGACAATGAGCGTGCCGCATATGCCGAGGAGCATATCGTAAGTCCGGAATTTGCGTCAGCCGAAACGCCGGAGGAACTGTTCGTAAATGAAAAAAATAACGTTTACATCATGGTGGGCGAGGAGGATCACATAAGGATTCAGTGCATAAAAGCGGGCGATGACCTGAAGGGTGCGACCCGCGCGGCGCTTGATGCGGAATCGCTGCTTGATGACAACCTTACCTTCGCGTTCAGCCCGAAGTACGGCTATCTGACGCACTGCCCGACGAATCTCGGCTGTGCGATGAGAGCGTCGGTGATGATGTTTTTGCCGCTCCTGTCGGCTAACGGACGTATACCGTCGCTGCAGAATCAGCTTGCTAAGCTGTCGCTGACCATGCGCGGCGCATGGGGCGAGGGAAGCCGTGCGGCGGGATGCCTGTATCAGATATCAAACCAGTCGTCGCTCAGCAATACCGAGGAGGAGATAATCGCGACGCTCGGCGAGGTAATCGAGAAGATCGCCGCCATGGAGCGTGAACTGCGCGATACGGTGCGCGAGAATAACTTCGATGCGCTTGCAGATCGCGTGATGAGAGCGTACGGACTTATGAAATTCGCACGCACGATGGACAGCGAGGAACTGTTCAGGCTGTACGCGGACGTGCGGCTCGGTGCGGCGATGGGCATAATAGACGGAACCTCCGCGCCGTCGCTTGACCGCATTCTTATAGCCGGAATGCCCGCGGTGATGGCGGTCAATAATAAAGAATGTGAAAAGGCGGGAGAGCGTGACCGTGCAAGGGCGGGCATGGTCAGGGAGATGCTTGCGTAATTCAGCCCGCCATGAAAAGGGGTGAGTGAAATGATGAATTCAAGATTTACGGGCAAGGCGCAGAACGCGTTGAACAACGCGCTCTATGCTGCTCGGGAGATGGGACACACATATATCGGAACGGAGCATATTCTGCTCGGACTTCTGTCGGAGGCGGACAGCATCGCATGTAAGGTGCTCGAAGGACGCGGTGTGACTTATCAGGCGACGCGCGAGCTTGTGAAAAAGAGCGCGGGAGTAGGGGCAGCGACCGAGGTAATGCCGGGCGATATGACGCCGCGCACGAAGAAGATAATCGAAGCGAGCGCGTACGAATCGGCACAGTATTCGCATAACTACATCGGAACGGAGCATCTGCTCCTCGCAATAATCGATGAGCCGGACTGCTTCGCGTATAAGATGATAGTATCGCAGGGCGCGTCCGCGTCGGAGATAAGAAACGACATCTCCGCGTATTTCGGCGGGACTGACGGCGGCGAAGTGTATCAGGATATAAACGGTCAGCCGCAGAGAGGCGGTAAGGAGAAAAACTCCGTACCGGGTGCGCCGATACTTTCTAATTACGGACGCAACCTCTGCAAGATGGCGAAAGAAGGGAAGCTCGACCCGATAATCGGCCGTGAAGAGGAAACGGAGAGGGTAATCCGCATACTCTCAAGGAGAACGAAGAATAACCCGTGCCTTATCGGTGAGCCGGGAGTCGGCAAGACGGCGGTAGTCGAGGGACTTGCCGAGCGCATCGTCGACGGAAGCGTGCCGGAGACACTGCGCGACAAGATAATCGTGACGCTCGACATCTCTGCGATGATCGCGGGTGCAAAGTACCGCGGTGAGTTTGAGGAACGAATGAAGGGCGTGATGGATGAGATACTGAAGAATCCAAAAATCATACTTTTCGTCGACGAGATTCACACAATAATCGGCGCGGGCGGTGCTGAGGGTGCGGTTGATGCCGCAAATATCATAAAGCCCGCACTGGCGCGTGGCGAAATGCAGCTCATCGGTGCGACCACTATTGAGGAATACCGCCGCCATATCGAAAAGGACGCGGCACTTGAACGCCGTTTCCAGTCGGTGATGGTGGGTGAGCCGACGCCGGATGAAGCGGTGCAGATACTGTTCGGACTGCGCGATAAGTATGAAGCGCATCACAAGCTGAAAATTTCCGATGAAGCGATACGCGCGGCAGTAAGCCTGTCGGTTAGATATATCGGCGACAGATTCCTGCCCGATAAGGCAATCGACCTTGTCGACGAGGCCGCATCAAAGCTGAGAATCGCAAGCTATATGCCGACACCCGAGGTAAAGGAGCTTGAGGAAAAGCTCAAGTCAGCCGTAGCCGAGAAGGAGGAAGCAATACTCTCCGAGGATTATGAGACGGCGGCAAAGCTGCGTGACAATGAAAAGGCGATAAAGGACGAGTACGATAAGAAGAAGGAAGAAAGCCACCGGGGCGGCGACGATAAGAACTTAATCGTAACGGAGAATGAGATTGCCGAAATCGTGACCGCATGGACGGGTATTCCCGTGAAGAAGCTCGAAAACGAGGAAAGCGAGAGACTCCTGCATCTTGACGAACTCCTGAAGAAACGTGTGATTGGTCAGGATGAGCCGGTTGAAGCTGTCGCGCGTGCGATAAGACGAGGCAGAACGGGACTTAAAGATCCGAAGCGGCCGATAGGCTCATTCATCTTCCTCGGGCCGACAGGTGTCGGTAAGACAGAGCTGTCAAAGGCACTCGCCGAGGTGATGTTCGGCGATGAGAATGCGATGATACGTGTCGATATGTCGGAGTACATGGAGCGTCATACCACGTCAAAGCTCATCGGCTCGCCTCCGGGATATGTCGGCTACGACGACGGCGGTCAGCTTACGGAAAAGGTGCGCCGTCACCCGTACAGCGTGG
>CAZMRH010000005.1:17155-28463 GCA_964568705.1 uncultured Lachnospiraceae bacterium | reverse complement strand
GTCAAGCAGCGCACCGTCGCGTTTTACCGGCGCCGCAACATCCCTGACCGCTGCTCTTTGGATTTCACCGCCGCGGATACTCTTTTGCGTTTGTATGCCCGCCGATGCCGGACGCTGTACGCCGTTCGGGATACGTCCCGCGTTATTCTGCGGCCTTCGCGCACCCTGCTGAGTATATCCCGCCGGGTTCTGACTCTGTCTTGCGGTATTTATACGTCGCTGCATATTACGGCTAACGTAAACGCCGTTCTGCGGATGTGTGCCGTCTGCCGCTCTCCTCTGAGAAGAAGCCGCATTTTGTTTATTTCTTTCGTCCATGAGCCTCTCCTCGAATTATTTTTCGGTTTTTTGTCCGGTTACAGTCCGAACCATGCAGCAGCACAGCAAAGTGCCGTCACTATCGTGAATACAGTCACAATCTTTACCTCACTCCAGCCGCATTTTTCATAATGATGATGTATCGGCGCCATTTTGAACAGCCGTTTACCGTGCGTGAGCTTGAAGTATCCGACCTGAAGTATCACCGATACCACCTCAAGTACTAAAATGAAGCCCGCGATGATGACGATGAGCGGATTATTCATAATGAATGCGCCGCCGACCACAAGTCCGCCGAGGAAAAGCGAGCCTGTGTCACCCATGAACACGCGCGCCGGATAGAAGTTATATACAAGGAAACCCGCTGCACCGCCTATCATCAGCGCCGACAGTATCACCATGTCAATATTGACCGCGTCCCTGCCGAAGAATGATGCCGCCGCGTAAAACATACCGATGACTATCACCACCGACGACGCAAGACCGTCTATTCCGTCAGTGAGATTTACACTGTTGATAACGCCAGTCAGCAGTATCACCGCAAATACATAGAACCATATCCCGAGGTCGACTGTACAGTCGGCATACGGGATATAAACCTCTGTCGTCATATCACACGAGAAGCTCATGCCAAAGAGATACAGTCCCGCCGCCGCAAGCTGAATCAGGTACTTCTGCGGTGCGGTAAGTCCCTCGTTCTGCTTCTTCCGAAGCTTTGCGCGGTCGTCGATACAACCGATAAGGCCGCATGCCACACCGAGCGACAGTGTCATCACAAGCGGCATCATCGAACGAAGTCCGTCCCGCACTGCAATTGACGTTATCGCCACAGCTCCCGTGATGACCGACGCAATGATGAACGAAAGTCCGCCCATCGTCGGAGTTCCCTCCTTGTTCTTGTGCCAGCGAGGCCCTATCTCCAGTATCTTCTGCCCCATTTTGTGGCTTTTAAGCACCGGTATCAACCGCTTGGATATCAGTACAGTCAGAAGGAACGTCGCCACAAGGACGGAAATAAAGGTTATTGATCCGAATTTCATACACAATAGCGCTGGGCATGACCATGCGCACCTCCTAATTCTTACTTTGACGGTTTCTTCTTTGAAGCTTTCTTATACAGGTCAATAACCTCCTCAAGCGCCATGCCGCGGCTTGCCTTGACAAGCAGTATATCACCGTCGCAAAGTCCTTCCATTAGCATCTCCGCCATGCGCTTTGGGTTCTTCTCCGCGCATACATATACATTATCCGCGCGGATGCCCTTCTTTATAGCGGCTTCGGCGATAATATCCGCCATCGAGCCGTAGCAGAACAGCTTTTGCAGCTTCGCCTGTGCCGCGTACTGACCGAGCTGATCGTGCATCAGCCTTGAGTATTCACCGAGCTCGAGCATATCACCGAGCAGTGCCGCCGGAGTCTCACCGCTTTTCGATGCCTCCGCACACAGCACGTCAAGTCCCGCTCTCATTGATTCCGGACTTGCATTATAACAGTCGTCGATGATGCGAACGCCGCCTATTTCGTAAATCGTCAGACGTTTGTCAGTCGCGACGAAATTCATAAGTCCCCCGCGTATCTGATCTTCACTCATGCCGAGCAGCGAGCCTATCGAGAACGCCGCCAGTGCGTTATATACATTATGACGTCCGAGTGCCGGTATGTCCACGTTTATCACCGCGTCTCCGTCACATATGAGGTCGAACATCATCCCGCGTCCCGCCGTGCGTATATTCGTCGCGCGGAATTCCGATGTGCGGTTCTGTATGCTCATACACATCGTATTAACCCCGCACTGCTCGCGTCTTTCAAGCAGTAGCGGCTCATCACCGTTGATGAGGAGTATCCCGTCCGGCTTCATTCCGGCGGTAATTTCCATTTTCGCTGTGCAGATGTTTTCACGCGTGCCGAGATTTGCAAGGTGCGATGTACCGATATTCGTTATCACCGCCATGTCGGGTTTTGCAATTTGCGACAGCACCGTAAGCTCGCCGAGATTCCTCATGCCGAGCTCAACAACGATTATCTCCGCGTCCTCCGGCGTGTCGAACAGCGTGAACGGAAGTCCGATTTCATTATTATAGTTGCCGTAGGTTTTATGTGTCACATGTGCGGCACTGCATACGGAATAAATGAATTCCTTTGTCGTCGTCTTGCCCACGCTTCCGGTGACCGCAATGACCTTCGCCTTCGTAAAGCCGCGGTAATATCCGGCAAGCGCTCCGAGCGCCGCAAGTGTGTCGGGAACTATCACTGCGTCAAAGTTGCCCGCCACTTCTTTCGGGATATGCGTCGCGACTATGACCGATGCCCCGCCGTCAACTGCGTCGGAAATAAAATCATGCGCGTCGAATTTTTCACCTATGAGTGCAAAAAACGCCGTATCTGCACCGACTTCCTTTGAATTTGTACTGATGCGTCCGATTTCGCCGATGCATCCGCTTCCGTATTTAATAAGCTTCCCGCCTGTTGCTTTTGCGATTTCCGAAGCAGTCAGCCGTCCGAGCTTTAATTCAGCATTCATTTTCGTATGTCCTTTCATTATTCATTGGCTTTTCTGAATTGCCGGTGATAATTACGCCTTGCACATTACATATTTATAATTTTTTAATGATTCAGTTATGCACAGCATAACCCGACGCGTATGTGCCGAATTCCGCGACAGCGGAATGAATCAGCTGTGGGTTAATCACAGTGTCGGAAGCTTTGCTCCCGATAACATGTTAGATTCATTATACCACAAATGGTATGTGCATTTCTTTGTCAATAGTAAACATAATTTTTGGTTTTATTTTGTGTTATTTGTGTGATGCGCCGTTAACACGGCATATGTGTTCATTGTTTATTTACATGCTTTTACCCGACCGCAGTGCCCATGCCGCCGCTATAACCGATCTCTCGTCAAACGGCTTCTTGCCGGACGCAGTGATCTCGTAACGCTCATGTCCCTTGCCCGCAAGCACTATCACCTCATCCTCCGCCGCCGTCATAATCGCATATGCGATGGCTTCGCGACGGTCTCCGATGACGACGGTGCTGCCTCTGTCGTCGATACCCGCAAGTATCATGTTGATAATGTCACGCGGCCGCTCATTTCTCGGATTGTCCGACGTGACGATCACGCGATCGCAGAGTTCAGCCGCGATTCTGCCCATCTCACCGCGTTTAGTCATATCCCTGTCACCGCCGCAGCCGAACACCGCAGTCAGCCGTCCGCCGTCTCTCATTGAAACGCGTACGGCTTTCAGTACCGATTCGAGTGCGCGCGGAGTATGTGCATAGTCGATTATTACGTGAAACGGCGCGCCGTCCGGTGTCGCGTTTTCAAGCCTGCCGTCTACCGATGATACAGACATTATCCCGTCCTGCACCGACGGCGGAGATATCCCGAGTACTGCCGCAGCCGATGCCGCAAGCAGACTGTTGTACACAGTGAACTCACCCGTCATCGGGCTTTTTATGCGGTATGTCGCCGCTTCCGAAGTGCATATGTAGCTCACTCCGCCGACGCTGTATTTCTCTGACACCGCCGCCATATCAGCCGCGCATTTCCACCCGACTGTGCAGGTCAAAAAGTGGCAGCATGGATTCATCCGCATCAGTTCCGCAGCCGATGCGTCATCCGCGTTTATCACGCCACACTTCGCATTCTCGAACAATCTCGCCTTTGCCGCAAGATAATTTTCCATCGTACCGTGAAAATCAAGATGCTCCGGAGAGAGATTCGTGAATACCGCGACGTCGGGGATAAGCGCGTCAGTCTTATGCAGTGCGAGCGCGTGGGATGACGCCTCGAAAACAAGTGAGTCCGCACCGAGTGAACGAAGCTTGGCAATCGTACCGTAGAGGTATTTCGGATCAGGTGTAGTCATCGCCGCAGGAAAGCCGTCAAGCTCACTTTCGCCGTCAGTCGTGATCTTATCGTTGCCGAGTCTTGCACCAAGCGTACCGATAAGCCCCGCGCGGCGACCGTCGCAGGTCAGTATCGCATGTATCATTGCGGCAGTCGTAGTCTTGCCGTTCGTTCCCGTCACGGCGATTACCTTCATACCGTCGGTGGGATTCTCGTACCACCTGTTCCACAGATGCGCTGCCGCCGCTCTCGTATTTCTGCATATGAGTGCCGACGCGCAATCGCCTCTGTACGCGTCATCCACGATAACCGCCGCCGCACCGCGTCCCTCCGCTTCTCCTATACCGAGGTGACCGTCGTGACGCATTCCTCTGATGCAGATATACAGATTCCCCGCCGTGACCGACGTGGGATATGACGTGATGCCGGTTATCTCGGTGTCGGGCGGCACACGTGCTTCAAGTAATTCAAAATCTCCGACAAGCTGTGATAGACGCATAAGCCCTCCGCAAAAAGTAAGTTTGTTAGACTTCCGTTTCTGCTTCCCTGACTTTACGCCGTCCGTATTTTATCAGTCGTCCGCAACATCCAGATGACGCACGTTTATCGTCACCGAGCTTCCCGAAGGAACTGCCGTTCCCGCTTCGGGTGACTGTGATATGACAGTTGCACCGCTGCTGCCTGTCGCACCGTCGATGCTGATGTTGAAGCCCATATTGACAAGTATCCGGTTTGCCGCCTCCGCAGTCTTGCCGACTACGTCAGGCACGGTCTTGTCAGCCTTAGGCTCTTCTCCACCGGTGTACAGGAGTATGCGTCCGTTAGTTTTTGACACCGTGCTTCCCGCTGCCGGTATCTGTGCGGTCACCGTGTCGCCGCTTCCTATCACTTCATAGGTTATTCCCTTCAGTCCAAGAGCTTCCTTTGCTCCCGCCACTGTCGTTCCAACGTAGTTTGCAAGGCTGACCTCTACCGTCTTAAGCTCCTCCTCGCTGTACTCGGGCTCATAGCCGAGATACGGCAGTGTCGTTTTCATCATGTTCGCCACATACGGCGCGGCGACGATGCTTCCGTACACGCTGTTACCCATCGGCTCATCAACCACGATAAACACTGCCACCTGCGGATCGTCAGACGGAGCGAATGCCACGCATGAACCGACGCGGAGCGAATATTCACCCTTGCTGTCACGCTTCTGCGATGTACCGGTTTTCGCCGCTATCTTATATCCGACGACACGCGCGTTTCTTGCACCTCCGTCAGTCGCGACACCTTCCTGCAGGATGGACGCTATCGTCTGACAGACTTCCTCGCTGACCACCTGACGCTTTGTGTCCGTCTCATACGACTGTATCACGTTGCCGTCGTCATCCGTTATTTCTTTCATCAGGTGCGGTGTGATGATATATCCGCCGTTCGCCACCGTCGATATAGCCGTTATCTGTCTTATCGGCGTCGTCGTAAACGTCTGACCGAATGAGTATACCGCAAGCGACACGTCGCTGAAGTCATTACGGTTGACGAACACCGCGCTTGTTTCACTCGGCAGATCTATACCTGTCTTTTCACCGTAACCGAACGCCTGAAAATAATTGTAGAATTTGTCCTGACCGAGGCGGAGCGCTATTGTCATGAGCACGGGGTTGCACGACTGCTGAAGTCCCCTTGTAAACGTCAACGAGCCATGGCCGCCCGCCTTATGGCACTTGATTGGCTTCGACCATCCGTCAACCATCAGCGAGCCGCCGCAGAAAAAGTTCTCGTCGATACGCATGACCTTTTCCTCAAGGCACATCGCCGTCGTGATTATCTTGAAGGTCGAACCCGGCTCATAAGTTTCAAGCACAGGCTTATTCGACCACATTTTATACAGAAGCTTGTAATACTCGTCCTTGTATTCGTCGCTTCCCTCGGTATACGCCGACAGATCGGCAAGCGAATAGTCGTCAAGCTGATACGGGTTATTTAAGTCAAAGTTCGGGTACGTCGCCATAGCAAGGATTCCGCCGGTGTTCACGTCCATGACAATGCCCGTCACGCGGTTATTCGCCTTTGATTCTATCATCGTCGCCTTGAGCTGATTCTCAAGCTCATACTGTATCGACAGGTCAAGCGTCGTGACGATGTTCGCGCCGTCTTCCTTCTCCACGTATGTCTCGTATTCAAACGGCATATCCTGGCTGTGCGCATCCTGCGCCGTGACATATCTGCCGCTCGTCCCCTCAAGGACATTGTTATAGCTTTTCTCAAGCCCGTAAATACCGACGCCGTCACTGTTGGTAAATCCGATCACATGCGATGCAAGCGTTGACTGAGGGTAATATCGCTTGGACGACGCAACAAGATAAATCTGACGCGTCAGCTTGTTATCGGAGATGAACTGTCTGATTTTCTCAGCTGTCTCCATGTCGATATCCTTTTTTATCACCTCGTAACGTCTGCCCTTGACCGCCGCTTTTTCCATCACGAATTCATATGTCACGTCGTCAAGCGTATCGGAGAGAAAACGCGCGACCGCTTCATTCATGGCGATCCCGCTGTGAGTTGAGCCTTCAGCAGAGGTATAGTCAAACACGGGTATCTCTGTGGCTTTATCCTCCGGTGCCATCGCATCGATTATATCCTGAGGCGAAATGAAGCAGAGGTAAGTTGTGATATTCGTGGCAAGCACGTTACCGTTGGTATCGTAGATGATGCCGCGCTCGGGATTGACGACAGTCTCAGTAGTCAGCTGACTTGCGACCTCATTCTGATAATAGTCGTACTCATTTATCATCAGCACCGCAAGGCGCGCGACGATAGCCACCGCCGCCAGAACAAATGTGCAGACGATGACCCATAATTTCACCGCAGTCGGACGATCTATTCTTTTTTGCTCCGTCAAAATACTACCTCCCGATCCTGCGTGCAGGACTTCTTTATAATTCTATTTTACCACCGTAAAAAATATACCCGTGCCCGTCGGTACCGACAGGGTGCAGGAAAACGAAAAACGGCAGTAGCTGCCGTTTCGTTTGTTGATTAGTCCGGCAAAATTACGGTAAGTGTTTTCTGCGTCTCTACTCACCAAAGATTTCCGAATGTCGAACCTATTGCCGAGAGCACGTTCGCAAGCATTCCGCTGTCGCCCGTGTCCCCTCCGATGACCTCAATCTTCTCCGCCGACGATACTGTGACGAATTTCGTCTGTACAAGGTCGCTCTTGACCATGCCGATGTCTGAGGTCGCTATCTGCTCAAACTCATGTATGTCGTCCCTTACTTCAAGCGTGCTTGTGAGCTTGTCCTTTTCAACTTCGAGATTGTATTTGGTCGTCTCAAGCTCGTTTATCGCGCTCTTGCTTTCCGCTACCTGTGCGCTGTAGATGAGTGCGAGAGTGACCATCACCGTACATACGATCATTATAAGAAATGCCGCGACGGGAACGTGCCTGCGCTTCACCCTGACTTCGGCTTCCTTTTCTTTTTTGATACTGCTGCACCATTCCCATACACCGTGGAATATGCCCCACTTTGTCGAGGATTCCTTTTCCTCAAGCTGCTTCTCCCGCCTGTCCTGAATCGCCTTGGCTCTTATTGCCGACGCGCGGTTGCAGGAATCGGTGTAGCCTGACGGGATATTTATTCTGCGTCTCTGAATCGTGGGATTTGAGGCAGTCACGGCTGGCCTTGACGCAGTGTCGCATCGGTCGGCATAAGGCTGGGCCTTAGGCTGTGGCTTCTGTGCCGTCCGCTGATTCGGGCGCTGTATGCCGCTGTCCGGCTTTGCTCTACCGTATGTACCCGTATCATGCGCTCTGCGTACCTCGGGGCTCGGCTTCGGTGCTGTGTGAGCGGGATTTGCCGTGCGGCGGTTCTCAAACGGATCGGCGATACGTCTGACGGCTTCACCGCGTGTATTCTTATGCATATCTGCGGCAGTGCGGCTCACGCCTTGCTTCGGAGCAGCTGATGACTGTGCGGCTGCAGATATGCGTGTAGCATATTTCTGGCGCATTCTCTCATACATCGGATTTCCGATTGCCGGCTGCCCATGCGCTGTGCTGTTAGTCATTTTGCCTTCTCCTTTAATTGATTTTTCAGTCCTGTCGAATAGTTATAGCTACTTGCCGAATATTTTTTTACTTTTGCCGTTAAATTACGCTTGTCTTATTGTATAATACAATACACAGATGCCTGGCACTGCTTAATTACATCTGCCGAAATCGTTTTGGGTTTGTTTTATTTACAGCTTTTCCACCGCGCGTAGCTTCGAGCTTCTCGCACGCGGGTTATCTTCAGTTTCAGCCGCATCCGGTATTATCGGCTTTCTTGTGATCTGCTTTACCTCGGGCTTCTTGTGACACACGCACACCGGAAAATCAGGCGGGCAGGTGCAGGGAGACACGAGATTTACAAAGGTCTGTTTTACTATCCTATCCTCAAGCGAGTGGAACGTGATTACCGCTGCGATACCGCCGGGCTTAAGTCTGCCGACTCCCGCGCGAATCGACGGCTCTATCACATCAAGCTCGCCGTTTACTTCAATACGAATCGCCTGAAAAGTCCGCTTTGCGGGATGCTGTGCTTCGCTGTGACGCGCCGCCGCGGGAATCGCTCCCGATATAATTGATGCAAGCTCTGTAGTTGATTTAATCCTTGAGCTTTCTCTTGCCGATACTATCGCCGAAGCTATGCGTCCGGCAAACTTTTCCTCACCATAATCGAAGATGACGCGTTTCAGTTCATCCTCGCTGTAGCCGTTAACCACATCGTCTGCGTTCTTTGCGTTATCGCGATCCATACGCATGTCGAGCGGTGCGTCATTCATATAAGAAAATCCGCGCTCCGGCTCGTCAAGCTGATACGATGATACACCAAGGTCCCACAATATTCCGTCGACCGCGTCTATTTCAAGTGCGTCAAGCACCGATGCGATATTCGAGTAGTTCGATTTTATCACCGATACAGCCGCGCCGTAAGGTGAAAGCCTCTCGCGGCATATCCTCACAGCGTCTATGTCACGGTCGATGCTGATCAGCCTGCTGCCGTACGGGAGCCTTTTTGCAATCTCACCCGAGTGACCGCCGCCGCCTGCCGTACAGTCCACGAAAATACCGCCGCGTTCAGGCTTCAGCACAGTCATACACTGTTCGAGAAGCACGGGTTTATGTTTAAAGTTCATTTTATTCTTCTCCGACGATTACATTTCAAGCTCGAGCATCAGCTCTTCGATTGTTGCGCTGTCATCCGTACCGTAGGTTTCCTCGTACTTCTCGGCAGCCCATATTTCGCAGTACGCACCGCATCCGAGAATATACACACCCTTCTGTATGCCGGCGTATTCAAGCAGGTCGGAGGTAATTACCACGCGTCCCTGCTGGTCGGGCTGCACCTCAATGGCGTTTGAAAAAAGGAATCTCGCGAGCTTGCGTGCCTTTGTCGGAGGCAGTCCCTTAAGCTTTGATGTATAGTTCGTCCATTCTTCAGCGGAATATACCGAGAGACTTTTATCGACGTTTTTTGTTATGATGAAAGCCTCGCCGAGCTGTTCCCTGTGCTTGGCGGGAATAAACAGCCGGTTTTTAGCATCCAGTGAATATTTGTATCTGCTTGTTAACACCGATTTCGTCTCCTTCCGATGAAAATGTGATGGTTTTGTGGGACGATTATACAACTTGCCCCACTTCTCCCCCTGCGCTTTTTATTATAGACTATTGTCTTTTAAATTTCAATACCTTTTACGCATTTTCTATAGAAAATTTTCTGATTTTTTTGGCTTTTGCACAAAATAAAGACGTACTTTATAATTTTTCGGCAAATATATTTAGTAATTATTGTTATAGCTTCCTATATTTTCCTTTTATATTATTGCTCTCCATTTTTCATTTACGACTTTTGATGGCAATTTGCCCGATTCACCCACAGCTTACTTTTCCCGATTATTTTCATATGAGGCATTGCTTCGCATAAGAAAAGCGGCGACCGCTAAATCGCGATCACCGCTTTATCTTTTATTTGATTATATCACGAAAGTTTGCTTATCACTATCGCCTGACTTGACATTCCGCGATACGCCGTTTCCACTCTTGATCTCAAATAACTTACATTTTTTCCTTCGATTGGGTCGTTGAAGTAATAGTAGTCGCTGTCATACCCTGTCAATACCACACAGTGAAGCGGCGCAACCCAATTGAACGTCTCATTCGTACCGACTACCCTCCACTGCACCCCGGTCAGACTTGGAGAACTCATACTTATCGTTGCCCATATCACGACGGGAATACCGTTGTTAATGTACTTGCTGCACAAACTGTCAAGTGTCTCACCGTGCAACTCCGTCACGCTGTATTTTTCATAATCTACGAACTTGTCACACGCCTTTTTAATCGCCGGAGCATAACAGAACATACCCGATTTCTCACGCGGATCCCCGATGAAGTATTCATTAGGCGACTGGCACCACTTCTTGCCGCTCGCGTCATAATACGGCAGGCTGCACATATCAAGGTAATTTTCAATGAAGCTGTCGACGGTGATATCAATTCCCGCATACTGCAGCGCCATCACCGTGCTCACACTCTCGCAGCCGTTGGGATATTTGCCGAGCTGACTGATAAACGGAACGTTAAGCCGTTCCGGTGTCTTGACTACAATCACCGTTCTCCTCGCATAGGAGCTGTTACCGCTGCTGTCAGCCACATTATAAATAATTGTATAAGTACCAGGGATCTCTGTGTCAACCTCTCCGCTCACGCTTACCTTACTTGTCATATTGCCGTCAAAGGCATCCTTCACCATAACTCCGGGGTCGCTGAAAATTTCACCCTGGTTGATGTACACCGTACCATTCCCGATAAATTTCATTATCGGCGGAGCGACATCCGAAACGGTGATATCCCGTCTGACGCTTGTCGTATTCCCCGTACTGTCGCTGACGGTGTAGACGAAATAATACTCTCCGGGTTTGCGTGGCTTATAGTTTGTATCAACGATTATCCTGTCAGTTATGTCTCCGTCAAGATCATCCGCAGCCATTGCCCCCGGATCGTCAAACACCGCCTCGGTCACATTCATGCTCTCATTTCCTGAAAGCGTAAGAGTCGGCGGTATTGTGTCACGTACTGCGACACTCCGGTACGCGACTGCCTCATTTCCGTTT
>CAZMRH010000005.1:0-17145 GCA_964568705.1 uncultured Lachnospiraceae bacterium | reverse complement strand
CAGAGTCAGTATTTCCGCCGCACTGTCGTACTCCTTTGTCACTTCGATTTTATCAGTTATATCGCCGTCGTAATTGTCTACCGCGTGACAGCCAAACTCGGCCGGAAAATCGACTGAAGATACCGCCGCGTCAATTTCGTCAAGCGTAATTTCCGGTGCGGTATCATCTGTTACTCTTACAGTTCTGACAACTTCAATACTCTGCCACAAAAACGGCAGCGTGTACTCCTTTTCATATGTACCGACCACATCGCATGCGGGGTCGTCGCCGTATACTATTTTGTCCGACAGATCAAACCATAGAAATTTCGCCACCGCTCCGCTTTCAGTGTACTCGCCGAACACTTCAATCGTTTCTTCGCCCTCACCGTTCAGAACAAGTTTCGGCTTAAGAATAAAAAACATGGCGATGGCGCAGATAACAACACATAATGCTGCTGCCGGTATCAGCAGGAAGCGACGCGACAATATCCGTTTGAATATTTTTTTTATCCTCTTTGACATGCTTTTCTCCGATTAAGGCATACAGCCCCGGTTTGGGGGCTGTATGCCTTAAGCTCCGTTTCAGACGTCATTCGCCGTCTGTATTCTCGTTTTTCTTTGCTTTTGTGCCTTCGGTTATCTCTGTTGAGGTTTCCGGGACAAGTGCCGCGGGCTGATCCTTCTTACTGAGATCGGGGATTTCAACCATCCCGGCGTAAACCGCGAGTTTGTCATTACAGCCTCTGAATACCATTTCGCCCATACTCTGCAGTGCCGCAGTCGGGATATACAGCGTCTCAAGGTTCTGAACACCTGCAAACGCGAACGACGCGATATAGGTTACGGTATCAGGTATGGTATACGTAGTAAGCAGGGAAGCTGCGGGATATCTGAGAAGTGTTGCACCGCCGTCCGCAAACAGCACACCGTATTCGTCAGCCGTGAAGTATTGGCTTCCGTCCTCGACTGTGAACGCTTCCACTGCCGAAACGTCAAACGTATGGATGTCGATTTCACTGACAGTGTACACAGTATCTGCTCCGTTCCCGGTCACTGTGACCGTCGCCGGTACAGTTACCGCCCCGCCATCGCCGGTATAGCTTACAATGGATGCGAGACTGTTCTCGCCAAGCAAATATTCAAAGCTGCCCTGCGTAAAGTATTTTGATACAAAGCTGTTGTTGGCTTCGGGTGCAGCCTCTGTCATAAGAAGTGACGGCAGCGTCGAAACAAGTGCCGAGCTCTCCGTGATCACGCCCGAATAGCGGTTATAGTTGTAAGCGCTCTTATAAACGCTTCCGCAGCCTGACGGTACGACAATCGAAATCGTTCCGTTATTTGTGTACTGGATACGGTAATCATCGCTCAGGGATGTGACGCGTATGTCGCCGAATGCAGTATCCGAGCCGAGTGTCGGCGGCGTTGTACAGCTGAGTTTATAGGTCGCTACCGATGAGCCCGCAAACGCACCGTCGCTGATGTAGGGATTCGAGGTGATTATAACTTCAGCAAGGTTCGGTGTAGCCGTGAACGCATTCTTGGATATCGCCCGGATTTTTGCGGGTACTGTAAACGATGTCGCCGCATTACCCGGCAGATATCTGATAAGTACGCTTCCGTCAGGGCTGTACAGCGCACCCGATGCAAATTTATAGTTCGTGTTCGCACTGTCTACCGTGACCGTCGTAATGCTGCTTCCGTTGAACAGTTCGGGATTAATGTACTTTACGGTCGACGGTATGCTCAGCGCCGTTATGGAAAGTCCCTCTACAAGAGATATTCCAAGCTCGGTTACGGTATAGGTTGTGTTGCTCTCGCCCTCCCCTACCGTCAGTATTGACGGTACCGTGAGCGTCGTTCCGGGGTCTGAACCGAGATAGCCTTCAAGCGACACTTCGTCAGTTCCCGAAATCAGGATATATTCCCATTCAACCGAAAGGTTTGTAAGCGGCGAGAAGCAACCGGCGATCTCCGACCAGTACGGTGCTGTTTTATACGACGAGATGACCGATGCCGGAACGTATATCTTGCAGGTCGTCATCGGGAACGAAGCCAGACTTGAGTCAAGCTGTGCGACTGTTGTGCCGGGCAGAACGATCTGCTTCAGTGACGACATCGATGCAAATGTTTTCCCGCCGGAGATAAACGTGACGTTTTTACCGAATTTTATGGATTCGATTGCTGAGCTGCTTGTAAACACATACGTTCCCGTGATAGATTCAAGCGAGTCAAACGACAATGTCATCGGTCCGCCTGTCATCATTGAAAAGACATTGCTTCCTCCGATCTCCGTCACTCTGTCAAGCTTCCACTCAACACCCGGAGCTGAAGCGAATACACGATAAAATGACTGAGTGCCGAGCATTGTATTGCCCAAAACGGTAAGCTTGCCGATATATGTATTCTTTGCGGAATCGGTTCCCGCGAACGTAAGTGCCGGAATTGACGTACAGCTTTCTTTTATCTCAATTTCCCCGTACTCAAGCCGTGATGACACGGTGTGGCTTACGGACAGGCTGTAATCACACGCATACTGAGGAATGTTGCCGTCGATGACAAGCTTTTCAATGGACACATTTCTGTTTCTGGTAGACGTTGCGAATATGCCCACACTTGTATTGCTGCTGTAGTATGCGTTCTTATTTGTATCGGAAAGGTCGGCAGGCTTTGTGATACCGAGTGATACCGTGCCGAGCTTTGATTCGGTGTCGAATACGCATGTGCCGATACGAAGTACATTTCTCATATCAACATCCGGTGTGTTATCCATAACCGTATTAACGAAAGCCGTATCTCCGATTGACTCGGCGCCCGACAGATCAATAGTAACAATTTTGTTCATCAGTGCTGAGACAAATGATGAATCTCCTATGACGGAATTCTGCGCTTTCAGCACAAGAAGCTCAGGCATAATGACATTTCTGAAGCTGTTCGGATTGATCGTTGCTCCCGACAAGTCAAGCTGAGTCATAGCTCTGAACGCCGTTGCTCTGAAAGCGTACTCTTTCACTGTCGTACCGGTCAGGTCAAAGCTTATAAGCTCACTGAACGATGCGCCGTCAAAAGAATATCCCGCGATTGTCTTTTCGGACAATTCAAGCGTTTTGTCCAGGATGCAGTCGTTTGCAAACATATATTCACTGATGCCGGCTGCAGTGTCTGTCATATCAATGTTGCTTATATTCAGACATCTGTATGAAGAGTCATAACCGCGGAACGCTCCGGACGGGATCTGTGTACAACCTGCGTTGATGTCAATAGTCCCCACGGTAATGATGTTGTATACAGTCGATGTCGACGCAGCTGCTTTACCTGCGCTGTTCATGTTCGCGTAGTTTGCACCGAGACTGTTAGTTGCATTGTACTGAGGAATTTCACCGTTTATTTCAAGCAGGTTAATTTGTGTTGCCGATGCCGCTATGTATCCGAACACACTGAATTTTATACTGTCGCCTCCCCACCATACGTTGCCATTGGTGTTCGAGGTGTTTATTGACGGATCGGTTATACCGAGTTTGATCGTGTTCCAGTGCGGTGCCTCAAATGCACCTGCTTCAATCTTCGGTACGTTCATCGCAGAAAGATTTGCGCCCTGTTCCGTGCTTCCGTTTCCGAACACAGATTCCCTGAATGCACTTACACCGATATAAGAACATCCGTCAAGATTGATTTCAAGAGGTTTGAACACTGCGACATTCGTCACAGACGGATCGTTCCTCAGTTTTGATTCATAAAAAACGCTTTCACTGAGAACGGAGTTGTTGATTGACAGATGTTCGATGATCCCGGCATTTAATCCGCGGAACGCCATGCTCCCGACTGTCGATTCCGACAAAGTTATCCGGCGGAGCATTGATAATTCGGCATTCTGGAAAGCTTTTTCACCAACGGTCATTCCGTATAGCGTAATCTCCGTCAGAAGCGGAAATTTTGCACCCATGAAGCAGTAGCTCGGAATACTTGTTGAATTTACAGAAAGCTCTGTTGCTGAAGTAAAGGTTGCATACGAGAACAAATTCTGATTTGTCCCGGAAGCTGAAACAAAGCTTTCAAGCGGAAGAACCTTCAGCGCTGTAAAGACACAGCTTTGGAATATTCCGTTTCCGAGAATCGCACCGTTATAGTACAGCCCGGTAAGGCTGTCAAACGACGCTTTGTAGAATGCCTGATCACCTACGGTTGTATTTCTGAGGTCAAGGCTCAGAAGTCTCGCAAACTTAACAAGCTCAAATGCATTACTGTCGATCTCAGGTACATTTGTCAGGTCAACAGCCGTTGAGCCGATCGTCGTTCCGCTGAATGCACGGGTTCTTATCACAATATTGCTTCCGCTGAAGTTCACTGAGCCGATATCTACTTTTCTCCATGTGTAATCATAAGCGCAGAAGCTTCCTGCGGGAATCACGGTGCAATTTGAGGTAAACGTCAAAGCGACTACAGTCACGTTATTTGTATGGCTTGAATTTGCCAAGTACCGTGACACATTATTAGTCGAATAGTAGCTTGCTCCGAGGCTGTTTTTGCTCATGTATTCGGGAATACGTCCGTCGATTATCAGGTTTTCCACACGCACATCCGATTTTGACGACGCACCGAACACGCTGAACGACTCGGATTCACCACCCCACCAGCAGTTATAATTCGAAGCCGAGGTGTCGATTGATGCATCAGTGATACCCAGCCTGAGCGTATTTATAAAGTTCGTCTCGAATGCGGCGTAACCGATCTGCGACGCGTTGATAACCGTTATATTCCCCGCCTGCCCGACACCGGTGCTGCCGAATTTCAGTCCGGCAAACGCATAGTTTCCTATTGATGCCGCACCGTTTACCGTTATTGTCGTCGGAACATAAGCAGGACTTGAGTATACACTCTCGACTGCCTTAAAGCTTACTCCGTTGAATGCCCTGCTTCCAACCGCCGTGTTTGACAAATCAAGCGTGTCAAGCACCGCAAAACTTGCGTTCATGAAAACATCCGCGCCAAGCACTGCGTCACTTATGGAAAGCGATCTCAGCAGATTAAAGTCCGCCGACGAGAACATCGCATCGCCGACTGTCATCGAATCAATGTTGAGCACCGTGAGACTGTCGAAATCAGCCGATGCAAACACGGATGTTCCGTAGCTTGAGCCATTGCCAGCAAGTGTAAGCGATCCCAGAAGCGGCAATAGAGCTTTGCCGAAACAGTAATCGCCGATTACAGAATCATTGAACACAAATGATGTCATATTCTGAAGTGCCGCGCTGTTAAAAGCATATTCACCTACTGCCGAGGACGTAAGGTCAAGCGTATGAAGTCCGGTAAACTGTGAACCGGCAAACGCATATGCACCGATGGATTTACCTGTCAGGTCAAGCGTACTGTTTCCGATTATGGAGCAGCTGAACGCGTTGTTACATATTTGAATGTCAGGGCTTTCCATCACAAGCTCGTCTATTTCGGTATACCTGTATGTCATATTGTATCCGCAGAAGGTTCCGTCCGGAATTTTGGTGCAGTTTGACTTCAACGTGAGCTTATTGTAAATGACGAAATCGTTATAATATACGGTATTGTATTGAATTGTAGGAGTGGAAATTGAGTAGTAGTTCGTTCCGAGGGAATTGCGTGACGAGTATTCCGGTATCCGCCCGTTGATTATCAGATGGGCAACTGTAGTTTTGCTCGCTTGTGAATAGCCGAAAACGCTGTAGCTTGTATCTTCTCCACCCCACCAGCAGTTGCTGTTCGATACCGAGGTGTCAATTGAAGCGTCTGTTATTCCAAGTTCGATATTTCCCCAGAAAGGCGCCTCAAATGCTCCGGCTCCGATTCGGCTGACATTCAGAGCAGTAACATTTGCACCGTGAGTCTTGTCTCCCGAGCCGAATTTTGTTTGTGCAAATGCATACGTGGATATTTCATTGCAACTGGTTACCGTTATATTGAACACCGTATAATCAAGCGCTTGCGTAAGTGAGGTCGAGCTTTTGAATCTCGCCTCGTAGAACGCTTTTACACCTATTTTCGTTGAATCGAGTGTCAGATCTGATGCATAATAGAATGTGGAACCGCGGAAAGCTCCTTCACCAATATCCGATGCTGCGATGCTGATGTCTGAAGCATAAATAAACTGAGACTCGGCAAAAGCATCTTTTTCAAGTTTAGTACCGTTAATTGACAGAACGACGAGCTTCTTGAAGTTTGCCTTTGCAAAATAGCTTTCCTTTACGGTCATGGTATTAATATTCAACGATTCAAGCATACTGAATGTCGCGCCATAGAAAGTCATTTCTCCGACATCGCTTGCAGCGCTGACATTCCTGATATTCAGCGAGGTAAGAGCGTCGAATTTCGCACCGGCGAATACATATTCCTCAAGCATTGCCCCATTCAGGTCAAGCGATGTGAGCATTCCGAACTGTGTATTTCCGAAGCTGTAGTTCCCGAAAGTTCCTCCGTTAAGAATTACTCCGGGAAGAAAGTCGAAAACCGTGCCGTAAAAGGCATTATCCTTCAGAGTAATTCCTCCGAAATCAAGGGCTGCCGCATTCTTTATATATGTATAGCTGAACGCCGATTCCCCGATGATGTTAAGTCCCGTATAATTTAACGCGCCGATGACAACATACCGGTTTGTCTGATTATATCCGTTGAACACACCGGCAGGTATCATTGTGCAGGCGCCTGTCAGCTCGACCTCTCCGTATACAAGAAACGTGCCGGAAACGCTATTTGCGGAAATGCCGAGTGACGACACGCTTGAGTACTCCGGTATGCGTCCGTCCAACGTCAGCTTATTGACCCTTACCGTTCTGCCGCCGGTCACCGAAAAAATCCCCTTTTCGGTGTACGTTGCCTCATCGGGATTCGGACAGCCGCCCCACCAAGTATCGGTCGAAGAATTCGCGGTGGAAATGCCGGAATAAATGATTCCCACGCGCACCGTGCCTATGTATGCGTTTTCAAATGCTCCCTCACCTATCTGCGGCACGTTTATTGCCGAGATATCACTTGTCACGCAGAGCTGATTGCTTGAAAACACATCCTTGAACGCCGCTTTATCGATAAGCGTCGTATTATCCGCGTCAACTGTGCAGCCGTAAAGTTCGGCACCGGACAGCACGTATTCACCTATTTTATCAAGTCCCTCAAGCTTCAGTGTAAGGCCGTATGCACTTACTGACGCAAGTGCCTTGTCCGATATTGAGTATTTGCCAGACAAATCAAGTGTACCGCATTTCGTGACTTCGGCAAGCGTTGCGGGAACCGTGCCGAAAGTTGTACCTGAAAACGCGTTTTCACCGACATACAGCATTCCCTCAAAGGAAACGGGACGCTCGGACGAGGACTCAATCAAGGCTTTTGAAAACGCACCGGTTGCTATATACTGTACATTCGAGAGGTCAAGTTTTGACAGCCTTATCCCGTAAAACGCGTTGTCCAGTATCGTTTTATATGAATTCGGAAATACGATATTCAACTTCTGCACTGCGGGAGCAATTGATATAGCACGTCTGAATGCGTTTACGCCGACCGTGGTGACAACGTAGCTCACACCTTCATGCTCCGCCTTTGACGGGAGCATGGAATCCGATATTGTTCCCGCATAATATATGATCTGCGCGGTCGTACCGGAAAGGCGCTTATAATAGTAGGAATCCAATACGAAATCATACATCTCATATGCATGTGTCTCCCACTTACTTCCAGCCGGAAGCCCGGCCTTGAAGGTGTTCAGCACATAATCGTACATGAACAGCACCGTGTAATCACTGCCGAAGCTGTTGAGAATATTTTCCGGTATCTGCTCGGATGAATCCCAGATAACGTCGATACATTCGATCCCCGATGCACCGCGGTTTATCTTGAATGCGTTGCTTCCGATTGATGTTATGCTCGTCGTAAGCGTGAGCGTTCTCAGCTTGGTGCCCTCAAACGCGCTGTCGCCGATAGCCGTTTCGGATGCCGGAAGCACTATCTCGGAAAGTGTCGTCTTACCGTACAGCGCTCTTACCGGTATCTTTTCATTTTGAATATACGCTCCCGACAGATCGAGCTTCGACACTGCCGACATAGTCCCGTTGATATATGTAAAATCTGCGGAACTTACTTTGCCGTCGTTATATGTCTTTATTTCAAGCGAGGTTATGAGCGATACTGTTTCCGCGACCTCCGGATTGTTCGCGAAAAATTCAGCGAGCAGTCCTTCGACCGTCTCCGTTGATGCCTTAAGATTTACGCGGTATTTTCCCGGAGCGATTCTTACGACGCTTGCCGTATCCTCTCCCTCATTTTCAATGTCAAGCTGAACAAAATTTACTGAGCCCGACGGAGTCCATCCGGTCTTTGCACCCGCAAGGTTTACGATCTTTGTGTTTATCTCGCCGATTGCGTCACCTTTGATGCTCTTGCTGTACCAGCCGACAGACCATGCGGGAAGCTTGACCGCGTTCGTATCGGTGAATTTATTCCCGTTTCTGATATATATTTCGCGTGCGCCGGACTTTGACGACAGCATTCTTGAGAAATTAATGCTCTTGATCTCGCCGTAGTTGTCGACCATTATATCATGCGCTCCCGAGACTGCCACAAGTGTGCCGGTCTTTGAGCGTGACGCGATGGTGATTCTTGAATTAGAGCCGATCTCCATGTCGGCAAGCGTCGTCGCCGAGTCGCTGAGCTTCTTGAGTACGCTTACCGCCGTCTGGATATAGCCGCAGGCTTTCTCGCCGGGATCTCTCATCGAATTTACGTAGAATCTCACCTGATCGGCGTTTGCTCCCGTGCCGAGTACGATATTCTGCGCACCCGAGCCAAGTATTTCAAAGGTGGCGTTCGGCGCGTCTACAAGCAGGCTTCCGTCGATGTTAAGTGCGGATGTACCCTTGACGTTCAGCTGGCAGTAGCCGGACGACGCGATATCATACGCGAGGTTTCCGTGAATCGTAAGAGAATATCCGTTCAGGTTAAGGTTTACTCTGTTGAGAATGGTCACGTTCGTCGATTCGGGAAGTTCTATATTGTTTACAAGATATATCGTGTCGCCGTCGCCCGCACTGTTGAGTGCGTTGAGGAACGCGGTACCCGTGTTTACCTGTATGTCCTGACCCGCGTCCGTGTCGTCAAGGTCGGGTGCGTTGATCTGCTTAAGCGTCACGACGGTGTCAAGCCGTATCGTCTTTATCTCATCCGTCAGAGCCGTATATCTGTCAAGCTCGGATGTCGGCATATCCGCACAGCAGTATTCAAGCTTATAATACGATGTTGTTTTATTCTCGCCTGAGGGCTTTGCAAGTACACCCATTTTTATGTTTGAGGTGAGCGAGGTAAGACTTACGCCCTGCGACTTTATCTGAGTAACTGCCGGAGTATTCTTCTGATCGTATGAATAAAGGCTCTGAAGCTCCGTCTTTCCGCCGGTCTGACCGACGCGTACGTCACCTGTCACATCGGTGATCCTGAAGTGGAAGTAGTCGAGAAATTCGTTTTCGAGCTGCGATTCATATGTGCATTTTAGGAAAGCCTTTATATCTATATCGCCGTTGTTAGTCATTGCGATGTACTTCACGCCGACGCTGTCCGCACTTTTAATTTCGTCGAAGCCATACAGCGATACTTCGCCGATTCCCTCTCCCGCAGAGAGTGAATCGAGCAGTCCGTCGCCGTCGCCGTCAACATTATTGTATACTGTCATCTCAGCTTTCAGTTCGCCGAGGTCGATGTCGCCGTTCATCACATTCATGTTGGAGGAAAACCATGAATATGTAAAGACGCACGCGGCAAAAAGCGTGGCGGAAACAAGACAGAATGCGGCAATAAGCCTGATCCTGCCTGACGATTTACCGCCCGCTCCCCTATTTCCCGGTGTCGTCCTCATCTTTTTCTCCGGTTTCAGTTTCATCTGTATCATATGGCTCGTCTTCCTCCTTATTGCCAACACACTTGAACAAACTGTATATTTCCCTGATAAGTATAATGCCGCATGGCACTATGAAAAGTAAGAGTCCCCATGGCGTTCTGTATACAGCGTACAGCCATGACACCACCCTCAGCTTCGCGACGAATTTTCCGATTACCTGATCGGCGCGTATCGGATCATCCGGCGTCGCACCTGCCGCGATTCCCTGAGTCTGTATACGATAAACCCCGTTTTCCGATACGGGAGTATCTACAATTTTATGTGTGATGAGCTGTCCCGCAAGCTCACCCGATTCGCACCGGAAGGTTATCACATCTCCGCACCGAAGCTGTGACGCTTCAACCTCCTTGCTGATTATCACATCCTGCGGGCTGAGCATCGGCTCCATGCTTCCCGTCATCACATAAAAGAGCTTATATCCGAGTACCGACGGCATTTGTCCGGTCATCTTCTGCACGGTAAATACTATCGCCGTCACCGCAAGCAGTACCGATAACGCGACCGTCAGTGCGTTTATTATCTTTTTTGCCACTTTCTCGCCTCACCGTCAGTTATCGCCTGTTATCCTCATTTTATTAATATGGATATTCGCACCCACCGCGTCATTATCGGTCTCCGTGTCGACGCTCACATACCAGTATACGGTAATTTCGCTCTGTTCCGACACGTCGTACTTGTCGAGAAGGTAAACCTTTCCGACTTCCTTTCTCGCCGTACCGTCCGCGTCAGGTACTGTGTCAGATGATACCGACGCGTAGTTTCTGTTGATTATCTGCGGATGCGTGACAGAGAAATACAGGTGACTGTCGAGCACCGCATCATATGTGACATTTTCAAGAACCATTGATATGTTGTCATCTGAGTTGCTGTAATTTGTTATGACAGTCTTGAAATACTGCCTCGTACCGGGGAAAAGCTTGTTTGTCTCACCGAAGCCGTCCTCCGGATTTACCGGCTCGCTGCGGTATATGACCGCGTTATTTTCGTCAAGGTCACCCGCGTAGGTCGTCATGGTGAATACCGCGCCGTTTACGTCGAACTCCCTCGTGTACTCCATCTCGCTTCCCGCAAACTGCTTTCGGCTGAACCACGCGAATACAATGCCGACGGTGCTGAGAAGGCATACAAGTATGATCGCGCAGCTCTTTATGAGCGCCGATTTTTTATTCATGTTACCGCCTTCCTTTTTTCCGCCGCATCATCCGGCTTACTCTTGTTTACTAATCCAGTGTCGTTTCAAAGTGAAGCCTCATATCAAAGGTCTTGCCCGCCGCGATATCGTCAAGGCACTCTGAATCGCCGCCTTCAAGCCACACCATCACGGTGATGTCTATCTGCTCATCCTGCACAAGATTATACAGCGGTGTCGCCTCACTGTTATACTGCGCGAAGGTCGATACCGTCTGCCCCGCCTCATTTCCTGTTCCGTCCGAATTGAGTGATTCTATCGCGACAGTCGCTCCGGGAAGTGTCATATCACCGCTGTCTGCAGTCGTACCGAATATCTTTGTAAAGCTGTTTGCGGGATTAAGTTCGGACTCTGATGTAAGCGACACCCTGATTGCCTTGAGCGGATTGCCGTTCTTATCGAGTATGTAGCTCATCGGAAGTCCCGAATCGTCCATAGACGTTTTAAGCCAGATTTTTCTGTCAGCGCCGTCTGCCTTGAGCCTTATCGTAAATTTCACGAAGGATACGTTCTCATCGGTTGATACCGCGTTTTTGAAGCAAATGTACTCTTTATCAGGATCGGCAGGATCTGTCACATACCTGTTCGTGTCACGGATGAACAGCTTCACACCGTTCGCACTTGAAGCCTCCATGAAGGTCAGCCTGTTTCCGGTATCGCCGATAAAATCGTTTATGTTCATTACGTCCTTCTGCGTTCCGTCCAGATACATCATAAGTCCCGGCGAGTGCGTCACGGACATATCATAACCCTCGACTGACGGCTCCGCCGCGCTTTCGATCCATGAATATGTCATCCACACCATCAGCACCACCAGCTGAAGTGCGATTATTACGCCAAGCACAAGCCTAAGCCGTTTATTTTCTGACTTCATTTCGCGACTCCTTTTTCCTCTCATTGATTATCCCGCCTACAGGCGGCAGAACTCAGCCCTCTGCCGTAGTGACAGCTGCAGTCTCACCCTCGCCGACGCTCATGTCGAACGCCGCAAGCTGCAGTTCAGCCTGAAACACACCGCCGGACAGCGCACGCTTTGCCTCTCTGTCCGTGCCCTCGACCCAGATGTTCACCAAAAGTTCGCTGTAGTAATACCCGTCGTCTGCATGAAGCGGATCAGTCTCAAGTACCGTGAGCATCGGATCCGCGTCAGTCGGAACCTGAGCCATCGTAACATTTGATTTTGTTATGAATACTCCGCCGTCAAACACATTCTGTACAAATGACGACGACTCGGTATCGTAGGTGTAATACTTATATTCAGTCTCGGGCGTGCCTGTGTAATTAAATTTCCATTCGCCGTTATCCGGATGGATAAGCTGGAACATCGGATTCGGTGCCCACACGAGCTTTACCGCACCCGCTTTGTCAAGTATGGATATTCTCGATGCACCTGCGATACAATCACGTGTGAACTGACCGTAGTTGCTCTGGTTGATCGTGCTTGTGTTGCTCTCCGGCGTCACCTTGGAATCGCCGTTCAGGTATACCTTCATCTGCGAGTTTGCTCGGAGATACAGCTTGAAGGAAATGTAGTCCTTACCCGGGACTGCCGCTCTCCAGCTTCCGCTTTCATCCACAAATGCACCCGATTCATTCTGAAGCAATGCCGGGCGGTAGAACGATGCGCCGTCTCCGGTTATGTCGAGCATTTCAAATCCCTCATACTCGCCCTCGTCAAAGTCTATCGTCTGACTGTTCGCATAGTTTTCGCCGTCAAGTGAAATCTGCATTACATTGCCCGAACCGACCGTCACGCTGTAGCCCGAGAGCTTGCTCGCCTTATAGTTGATGAACCACGCTATCGTACCGGCTGTGATGAGCGCCAGTATCACGATTATCGCTATCAGTATATGTGCCGTGGGTGTCCGTTTTTTACCTGCCATTACTCTCACGCTCCCGCTATCAGCTTTCACTTGTCCGGCGTATTTATCAGCCGCTTATCTTCGACGTTTCGCCGTCGTCTATTCTCTTGCTGTACAGTACGAGGTTGGTTTCAAACGTACCTCCGAGGAAAACGGAGTCCGCTTCCCTGTCGGTACCCTCTACCCATACCCTGATCTTGTAATGCACCTTATATTCGCCGTTTTCGTCAGGCGCTGCAAGCGTTCCTATCACATTCGATGCGTTCCCGCCGAGTCCGTATGACGATGAGAGAAAGCCCCATGCGAAGTCCTGCTCCTCGGTGATGCTCTGTATCTGTGAACCGTCATAATAGTTATAGCTCCCCTCGCGCGTGCCGTTTATTGTAAACATGTAGTTCTCGTTTTCGCGGTAAAGCTTATATGTGCTGTTCGGTATCCAGAAATACACCATTTTTTCAGTGGGATTTCCTTCCTCGTCCTCGCCGCATTCAATCACCGCGACTCTTGCGGCACCCGCGATGTAGTCGATCGAGAAATCGCCGAATTCGCTTTTCTTGTTTTTGTATGCCACAATATCCGTCTCAGCTGGCATTATGCTTGAATCCTCTCCGAGCAGTATGTATACGGGCTTCGTGGACTTGATATACACCGAATACTCGCAGTAGTCCTCACCCTCGACAAGAGGGGCGTCGTCAAGCACCCATCTTCCGCCGTCGGTAAGCGGCTGTCCGGTAAACGGGTCCTTTTTCGGCTTGAAAAGCTGAAGCACTCCGCGTGCGTTGCATATTCCCAGTCCGCTGACCTCCTGAAGGTTAACGTCCTTCTTTACGGTCAGGTTATCGTTATAGTTGATATCGTCCGACGACACCTGAAGATTCAGCGCGTCGACGGTAAATGCGTCGAATTTGTCTACCTGCGATTCGGAGGTGGTAATGAACCATGCGAATACAGCGGCGCACATTATCATTATCATCGAAACAAGCAGTATTACATTTTTCCCGATTCTGTCCGAAATGCCGGTTTTCACAATTTCATTCCTTTCCGCGTCGCCGCTTGATTATTTCAGTTTTCGTCCGTAATGAATGATACGGATACAGTTCCCCTGCCGCCGTTTGTAGGTGATACGACAGAACGCAGTATGTCGGTGAAGCGTTCGCGGCTCTTGAGATATGCACCAAGCATGTCAGCTTCCGTGCTCATATCCGCCGCTGCGCTTATCATCACGCAGGACGCGTCAGTGGCCTCAAGCTTAAAGTTATCGCTTGAAATATGACTCATTATCGCATCGACCGGGTTTGACTTGCACGCAAATTTTTCAATTCCGTCAGCCGCTGCCGAATAGTACTGTACGCTGTCGTTCTTCGCGGCAAACATTTTCGCAAGTCCGCGCTTCGGCTTACTTCCCGCTTCCGCAAAGAAGGTGACCGTCCTGCGGCAGTATGCCTCAAGCTCCGCCGCTATCTCACTTGCAGTGACTGTCGCGCGTGATGCCGCGGTCTTTAGCTTCAGAAGCATCAGTCCCGCTCCGGAATACGCGCTGTCGGTTTCCACCGTGTATACTCCCGTGTAGCCGCGTCCGTCGGCAATACTGCGCACAAGTGTGCAGTTCGCACTTCTTCCGATAAATACGATGTCGTCGCCGCGCTTCATATGCTCAAGCATATAGCCGTACACGGCGTTTGAGTCAAGCAAAGCCGTGTTTTCGTCATCTGTATAATCCATTGACACCATTCCGGGAAGTACGGTGACACGGAGATTTGCAAGAATCGTGTCGGAGAGACCGTACGTAAAGTCGGTGACATATGCCGCAGCCCCGCTGCGTTCCTCCGATTCAGGGGCTGCCGCTGCGTAATAATTCGTGACCTGTTCGATGTTTTCGCAGTAGCTAATAGCCACGGTATTCTGGCTCAACTTCGCAAATACGGGAGATGCCGCGCTTATCACGCTGACATGCCCGAAGTGGAACATATCCGCTATGTACCCGCGAAGTCTGTTCGCCGCGTCGTCGCAGCCGTTATGCAGTATGTATATTCCCGATTTATCGGCGCCGCGAAGCTTTGCCTGCATCGACGCGGCACAGTCCATGATGCCTTCCTCAAAGCTGTTTTTATAGATGCCGTCCGGCACGAGCACGCCGTCCTTCATCGTCAGTGAGCAGCCCGCAAGCTGTTCCTTTGATGAGCCGCTGACATACTCACGGAATTCGCTTCCGACAAGGTCTGCGGCACTTTCGGTGATGACCTTTATCCTTACTTTATCCTTGACAAGCCCTGCGTAACTTACCGCCGCGTCCGCGCTTCCCGATGATGCGGCGACCTTCGCCACAAGCATCGCAAGTGCGCCTGTTCCCGAGAACACGGTACCCGTGTCGATTATATCAATCTTCGCCGACGGAATATCGTCCGCGATAAGCTGCATCATACCGGTAACAGCGCTCTGTCTGCCCGACGACATGACCGCGATGATCCTGTCCCCCGCCATAAGCATGGGACGGAGGAATTCAAGCAGCTCCAGAGGCTTATGTGACATACCGATTCCTGTCGGAATTACTGTGATGCCGCTGTCCGCGATATCCTTTGCCGTAAGGCTTCCCTCGCAGTCGGTTATCACGCGTATCGCACCGCTCTGTCCGCATTTTATCATTGTTGCAAGACGTGAGAACGCGCGGTAATCTTCAAAAGTAACTCTCTGGTGGCTCTGCGCGATACGCTTTGCCGCCGCGATCTCGTCCGCCGCTTTCCTGCGTGCCTTCGCTACCTTCGCGTCGGCACTGCGCTTCTCCATGCTGATAAGCAGGTTTGCGCGGCGGCGTTCGCTCTCGGCAAAAGCCTTGAATTTGTTCTCTTCAAGCACCGATTTTTCCCTCGACGATTTCTCCATCTGGGAAATGCGCTCGGATGCGTAATCCTCGACATCGGCAACACGTTTTCTGAAGTTTTCGTTGACTTTACCCAGCTCTGCTTCATATTCGCTGTTGAGCCTCAGCTTCTCGCTTGCAAGATCGGCGAAATACTTTGCGTTTGCCGCGTCAAGTGCGGCTGTCGCCTCAATCTTCGCCGCAGTAAGTCTCGCTTCTCCCTCAGCTCTCTCTCTTGAAACCTCACCGTCCAGTCGATGTTTCCACAGTGAACGCTCCTCTTCCACTTCCTTGATGCGCTGGGTGTTAGCCGCCTCAAGCTCCGCTTCGCCGCGTGCTTTTTCAGCCGCAAGCTCGCCGTCGCATTTCAGCTGAAGTGTGGCAAGCTCGCGAAGCTTTGTCTCTTTTTCATTATTTATATCGTCCTGACGCTTTGCTTCAAGCTCCGCAAGCATAGACTCGCGTTTGTCGCACTCAGCCTGTACTTCGGATACGCGGCGCGCGTCAAGCTCAGCCATTTGTGACTGATGCTGTTCTGCTTCATCCGCACGCTTCGCCTCAAGTTCCGATACCATCGTCTCGCGCAGCGTCACCTCAGCCTGAACCTCGGATACGCGGCGCGCGTCAAGCTCAGCCATTTGTGACTGATGCTGTTCTGCTTCATCCGCACGCTTCGCCTCAAGTTCCGATACCATCGTCTCGCGCAGCGTCACCTCAGCCTGAACCTCGGATACGCGGCGCGCGTCAAGCTCTGACAGCTCTGTCTTATACTGCTTTTCTTCCGCCTGACGTTTTGCCTCAAGTTCGGCAAGCATCGTCTCACGAAGCTCTATCTCACGTGCGACGTCCGCCTGACGCTTCGCTTCAAGCTCCGCGAGCATTTTTTCGCGAAGGTCTATCTCACGTGCGACGTCCGCCTGACGCTTCGCTTCAAGCTCCGCGAGCATTTTTTCGCGAAGGTCTATCTCACGCTGAACATCCTCGATGCGCAGACGCGCGATCTCCGCCACCTGCTGCTTTCTTATCGCTATCTCTCGCGATACTTCCTCGCGGCGGCGCATTTCAAGCTCCGTCACCTGCTTTACGCGAAGTGCCTCTATCGCCGCGACTTCCTCGATACGGCGGCGTTCAAGCTCGGCGGTCTGCTGACGTCTCAGTGCAATCTCGCGTGCGACATCCTCCGCGTGAGCTGTCTTTTCATCGGCAAGCTCGCGCCTGAGTCCCGACACCTCCGCCGTCAGCAGAGTAATTATCTCCTCGCACAGTGCGATGCGCTCACGGTATTCCTTGATTACGGCTTCACGCTTCGCTATTTCCGCATCGCGTATGCGGACTTCTTCCTCGCGAGCCG
>CAZMRH010000004.1:0-30256 GCA_964568705.1 uncultured Lachnospiraceae bacterium | reverse complement strand
CACGCGGCAGCGGCATACTCGATAATCTCGTAACACCGCTGTCAGACAAGAAGTACGCGGTATTCCCGTGGGTCGGTACGCGCCAGCTCATAACGCTGAACTACGCCCTGCGTCACAGGAAGATAAAAAGCAAGCTACCGTGGATAACCTGCGTATATCTTGAGGTCATTTTCGGCGGGACGAAGGAGGAGCTTGAGAACATCATCCGCGACATTCTCGCAAGTGAGCTCGACCTGTACGACCTTCCGCTTCCCGACAAAGTACAGATCGAAGGAAAATACAACGAATTCGTGCCGCTCTCACTTCTCCGCAAGCAGTTCATCGAGGATTATCTCGACTTTGATGGACTGCGGCGTGACATGGCAGAGCCGTTGTAATTCTCATGATGCAATAATCATGATTGATCGGCAGAATCGTTCGTCGGTTTGCTTTATTGTTATCGGATTATAACCTCGGCATACCTATTTCAACATTTTACTGTATCATCAACGGCACCAATTTTTATATATCAGCCATTCCCGTCTACTTCTTTGCCTTTGTAAATGTGTTCTTCTTTGTACGGCGTTTTTGCGCTTCAGATATACAGTAATATTTCTTATTTTGAAGATTGTGCGCTTCATTCCGGTTGTTGGAAAGTAACAACTATTATTTCAACTCACACACCCCATGTGGGGTGTGTCTTTATTATCAGGCATTTCAAGGAACTATTCTTTGATTTAAACTCACACACCCCATGCGGGGTGTGACTGGATATTCCACGACGGTGTATGCCTGACAGTGATTTCAACTCACACACCCCATGCGGGGTGTGACAATTTTGTGGGGCATTTTGGGGGTAACGGCTATAATTTCAACTTACACACCCCATTTATGTAGTCGCTGCCGGTCTCATCCGTATCCACTGCCCAGAATATGACGGTAAGATCGTCAAGCACCGCGTTATGCCTGTATTCTCCGTAATTACCGCTTTTCCGACCCAGTCTTGCGTACAGCGTGGAGCCTGTCTCAGCATCATTTTCGCTTCCCATATCGGGAATTCCGGTGTGATGTCCGGCAATACAGAGCTGTGCCGCGAGGCTTATCGGTACGATGTCCGTTATGCTGCGTATTGCCGCCGCCCCGCATATTGAATGCTCCACTCTGTTATTTCCACCGTTTATCCGACGCTGAAATTCATCCAGATATTTGCCGATGTCGTGATAAAGTCCGATGTCGTACATCAGCTCCTTTAACACGTCAACTGCATAGCAGCGGCAAAGCTCGGTAGTTCCCATACAGTGCTCTCTGACGGTCTGTATCCTACCGTCGGCGCTGTGCGCGATGTATTCGTTTGTTGCTTTTTGTTCCCTATTCATCCTGCTTATTACTACCCATTTACCCATTAATTTGTTTAGTATGACATATTTTTGCGCTTTTTATATATTATTTATTGTTATTTTATTACACTCTATCACAGTATTCACGTCTTGTCAACATAAAATTTTATATTACTTGTAATTAATACTAAATTCGGCACCATATGAGCATATAGCTCATTTAGTGCCGATTATGTAAAGTTATAATATGCGGCTTATTCCGTTAAACATAATATGGTATCATTAATACAACACACGCGATTGACATGAAGATAAACACATTTTCCCGAGCAGTCGATGAGGCAGAGCAGCGGATAATACTGAAGCAGCGAGAGCGGGAAGACGCAACCGGCCATCCCTCCGGGTTTATAGTAAGTGATTCGTCCCGCAGCGCGTGGCCATGGCTGTACTCCTTTCTGCGCAGAGCGCCTACGGATTCGGAGAAACCCGCGTTTCTCTATGCAGCATTTCTTGTTCCGCTTGTAATATTCCTATGCAACACCTGCCCGATTCGGATTTACTTGAAATTTATCTGTATTTGTGGTATATTGAGTTATCACAAAAACGGAGCGGTATAATGGATATTGATTTGTATTACGAGGAGTGCGGTGAGGGCTTTCCGCTTATCCTTCTTCACGGCAACGGTGAAAGTCATGTTTACTTTGAAAATCAGGTGAAGTTCTTCTCAACTCACTACCGAGTGATAACCGTTGACACACGCGGTCACGGAAAATCTCCTCGTGGGGACGCACCGTTTACGCTCGCTCAGTTTGCCGATGATCTGTACTTTTTCATGTCTATGCACGGTATTATGAAGGCTCATCTGCTCGGCTTCTCGGACGGCGGGAACATCGCACTGCTGTTTGCACTGAAGCATCCTGAAATGATACATAAACTTATACTTAACGGTGCGGATCTTACAACATCAGGAGTAAAAACTCACGTACAGCTGCCCATTGAGCTTGGTTACAGACTGACCTCACTCATCTCACGCTTTGATAAAAAAGCAGTGATGAAAGCTGAAATGCTCGGTCTGATGGTAGGTCAGCCGGACATACGGCCGGAGGAGTTGAAATCACTTAACATGCCTACCCTCGTAATCGTCGGAACGCGTGACATGATACGCAACAGCCATTCGGAGCTGATCGCACGCAGTATCCCCAGTGCTGAATTTGTAAGGATTCCGGGCACTCACTTCATCGCCGCCGAAAACAGTGCGGCGTTCAATCAGAGCGTATCCGATTTTCTTCGAGACGATTGAAGTACGAGACGCATCCCATAAAATGAAAAACAGCATCAGCCGTGCAGAATTTACCGCACGGCTGATGCTTTATTATATTCAGTTTTTGCCGACTGAATCCGGTCGGATATCTCTGATATGTCGCCCGCCCCCGGACCTTCTCGTCAGACCCTGATGTCTTTTCCGCTATGCTTCACCATTGCATATCTTTGCGTACACATCCTCCGGTATCATCGGATCTTTAAGTATTCCTAAAGTCTCCGCCGTTACCGCGCCGGATTTGGCGTATTCACGTCCCGCCTGACGCACCGTCTCAAGATACGGTTCGGTGACGACTGCCGCTTCCGGAGCATTGAACATCGGTGCTTCCGGCACTGTCAGGCGGGAAGCTGAATATGAGCAGGTCGCTGTAAAGGATCTTCACAAGCAGATCCGCCATTTCGTCGTCGATCACACACTTGCCGCCGTTTTTCTTGCAGGTCAAGCATCCGCGGCAATATTCGATGTGCTTTGAGGCCACGTCGACATAGGTAACTTCATTCCTCGATACGCTGTTCACTCCGTCTAGAAACGCGCGTGTCAGATGCATGGTGTCGCTTGCTTCTCCTTTGGGGGATCCGTTAAACAGCAGAATCTTCATGGATATTTTTCTGCTCTCCGTTCAACTTGCGGCTTATGACCTTTCCCTGACGGCAGCATATGCTCTCCGATCTCACGGCGATGATTCCGAGCAGCTCGTTCATTTCGGCGACCGCGTTATTATAAAGACAGCGCTGAAAATGAGTGAGAATATAGTCGGCTTCCTTTATTTTGCCCGACGCTTCCTTGCAGAAGGTGCGTATCGGCCCGGCAATGTGAAACACCCAGACCGGTGAGCAGATTGTCAAATGCTCGTACGCGCATAAATCAACTGTGATATTTTCTATCGGCATGTCCCAGCGATGCATGCCGAAGCGTCCGCACCACCAGTACCCAAGTGTTCCTTCTGTATGCTCGGTCGTTTTTATCTCATAAACAGCGGCGCTGGTGCGATCAGCCTCCTCAAGCGCGGCTATTTTCGTATAGCCCATGCGCGAAAAATACACCACCAGCCGCGCCGGATTTGTTCCGATGTTTTTATAGTCCTCAGCATGTACGCAAAAATGCTCCTGATCATAGAATATCCATGCGGCACAGCCCGTCAGCGCCTGAAGCACACCGAAAATGAAGTAGCTGTTTGACAAATAGTTCGATGGGAAGATAAAGAACTGTATGGTTATCCACGCCATCAGCGTCAAGCCGAACACTGTCCCGCATACGACGCCCGCCTTCTTTTTCATGAACATCAGCACCGCCGCGGTGAGATTCGGTATTCCGTTGACGCACAGGAGCGCAATCCCCGAGAAGGTGAGCGTCCGGAACAGAGTGTCCGCGAACGGCAGCTTGCGAAGTCCCGGTAAAAGTCCCGCCATTCGGGTAGCCTCACCTGTCGGGTCAAATATCATACACATAGAGCCGAACAGCGCGCCGATTCCGATAAACAGACACCATGTGATGAGTGCGATTCTTGCGACATTGTATCTTGAATGTGTTTTGATATTATCAGCTTCTTTCAATTGATATTTTATAGAATGTCATGCCAAATCGCGGCAGTTGTCTTACTTATGCATCTTCAGAATATGCCGTGCAGTCAATACCTGCGTAACTTCCATAATTATCTTGCTCCGCTTGAGATATACCGCGCCAGCATATCCGGCTCGACGCAGTGATCCTTCGCCACTTCAAGGTCGATTTTACGCGCACATACAAGCTCGGCGAGCGAGTAGTCCATCGTTCTCATACCGACGTTGATACCGGTCTGCATGACGGTATTTAGTGTATGTATCTTGTTTTCACGGATGATATTGCGTACCGCGTCGTTGGCGAGAAGTATCTCCTGGACGAGTACACGTCCCTTGCCATCAGCCGAAGGAAGAAGCTGTTGTGAGAATACACCCTGAAGCACGCTTGCAAGCTGAATTCTGATCTGCTGCTGCTGATTCGGCGGGAATACGTCGATGATACGGTCGATGGTCGTCGCGGCGCTTGTCGTATGCAGCGTCGACAGAACCAAATGTCCCGTTTCCGACGCGGTGATTGCGGTTCCGATAGTCTCAAGGTCTCGCATTTCTCCCACGAGGATTATGTCGGGATCTTCACGTAGTGATGCGCGAAGCGCTCCCGCAAATGACATCGTATCGTCGCCGACCTCACGTTGGTTGATGATGCATGAGCCGTGACGATGCAGGTACTCGATAGGATCTTCGATCGTGATAATATGCGCGTTGCGCGTCTTGTTCATAAAGCCGATCATTGCTGCGAGTGTCGTCGATTTGCCCGAGCCTGTAGGGCCTGTCACAAGGATCAGTCCACGCGGCAAAGAACACAGCGGACGCACGCAGGGAGCTATTCCGAGGACGGATATATCGGGAATGTTCGGTGAGAGCACGCGTGCTACAATACAGTAGGTCTTTCTCTGGCGGAATGAGTTTATACGGTAGCGGCTGACCTCCGGTATCGCATATGAATAGTCCGCCTCACCCATCTCAATGAGCGTCTCTTTCAGCTTTTCGGGTGTGATCTTATCAACGTATGCCTGTATGTCGACAGGTGTCAGCTTCTCGTCACAAAACGGACTGAGTGTGCCGCGTACACGCACCATCGGGGGAAGTCCGACGGTGAAGTGAACATCGGATGCCTTCATTTCATATGCCTTTGTCAATATATAATTTATCTCAAGTGCCATTTCATTTTCCTTTCTGTATATCAGCCCTCAACACTGTACGTCACCTTGACAAGCTCGCTCGTCGTGGTGATACCCTGAAGCACAAGCTCGGTACAGCTCTCGCGAAGTGATTTTGTGCCGTTTCTCATCGACATCTGACGTATCTGATCAATTGACGCGCGGCGGTCGATAAGCTCTCGTATATCCTTTGTCACAAGCAATACCTCATGTATCGCGGTACGCTTCTGATAACCGGAGTAATTGCACGCAGGACAACCCTCTCCGTGATACAGTTCCCTCGGCTCATCGAGCTTCAGAAGCATCATCTCTGCGTGATCCGGTCTGTACGCCACCTTGCACCTCGGGCATATCTTTCTGACAAGTCTCTGTGCGATAACGCCGACGACCGATGACGAAACAAGGTACGGCTCGATTCCCATATCAACAAGTCGCGATACGGATGACGCCGCGTCGTTTGTGTGGATGGTGGACAGCACAAGGTGTCCGGTGATCGACGCGCGGATAGCGATCTGCGCCGTCTCGGCGTCTCGTATCTCACCGATCATGATGATGTCGGGGTCCTGACGCAGTATCGAACGAAGTCCGCTGACAAACGTAAGCCCCGCTTTATTGTTGACCTGTACCTGGTTTATGCCCTTGAGCTTATACTCGACAGGGTCCTCAACCGTGATAATGTTGACTGTCGGCTTGTTCATTTCCTTGAGGACTGTATACAGCGTCGTAGATTTACCGGAACCCGTAGGACCTGACACAAGGATGATTCCGTTCGGACTTTTCAGTATCTTGTCGAACAGTTCGAGATTCGTCTTGGTAAAGCCGAGGTTCTCTTTCGTCAAATTTCCACCCTGCTGACCGAGTATTCGAATAACGATCTTTTCCCCGTAAACTGTCGGCAAAATCGACAGACGCAGATCGACCTCGGTATTTTCGATTGCTATGCCGACACGTCCGTCCTGCGGTATGCGCTTCTCGGAGATGTCCATACCTCCGATAATCTTTATGCGCGTGACGATTGCGGAATGCGCGGATATCGTCGTGCGCATGACCTCCTGAAGCAGTCCGTCGATACGGAACCGGATACACATGTCAGTCTCACCCGGTTCGATGTGAATATCACTCGCACGCGATTTTACCGCGTGAAGTATTATCGAATTTACAAGCCTTACGACGGGCGCGTGTGAAATTTCGGTATTAGAGATCTCGGACAATTCCTCGATGTCCGTCATCTCGTATTCCTTCTTCAGTTCCTCGATCGCTTTCTGCGCGTCCTCGCTGCTGTAATAACGGTCGATTGCGCTGAGGATGTCCTTCTTTGAACCGATACATTCCTTTATCTCAAGCTTCGTCTGCATCCGCATTTCTTCGATCGCAATGAAGTCGAGCGGGTCTGCCATTACGACAGTCAGCGCATTGTCCTCGCGTTTTATCGGGATGACGGTATGCTTAAGTGCAAGACTCTCCGAAATGAGCAGCACCGCGTCCTGATCGACTACCGTCTGCGTAATGTCGACATACGGTACATGAAGCATGTATTCGAGCGTTTTGTATAGCTGCGGCTCGGTGATGTAACCGAGTGAGACAAATATTTCGCCGAGCGGCTGCTTGTTCTGTTTCTGAACGATAAGCGCCTCATCAAGCTGTTCGGGCGTGATAAGCTCAGCCTCAATCATTATCTCGCCTATTTTTTTTGTGTTGTTGTCCATAGAACATCGCCTTTCTTGCGCGGATTTGCGGTCGGCACTTGTAAAATTGCCGCCGCTGGTGTATAATTAATAAAAAACGAAAGTAAGTCGGGGTATCATGTATATTTTACTTGCTGTTTTAGCTTTTGTCTACGGATTAGTGTTTGGCAGTTTCTTCAATGTGTGCATTTACCGAATCCCCCTCGGTATTTCCGTTGCAAAGGGTCATTCCTTCTGCCCGACATGCAAAACGCGCATCAGATGGTACGACCTCGTGCCGGTGCTGTCATTTATCATGCTTCGTGGGAAATGCCGCGGCTGCGGTGAGCCGATCTCGCCGAGATACACGGTAGTCGAGCTGCTCACTGCGGCACTTTATCTCGCGGCGTACCTTGTGTTCGGCGTATCGGTCGATACTCTTATTATGATAATACTGTTCTCATGCCTTGTGATACTGTCATTCACCGACCTTGAGCATCAGCTTATCCCCGACCGCTTCCCCATCATTATATTCTCGCTCGGTATCATTAACGCCGCATACGGTTATTTCTGTCTTGATAAAAGTCCGCTTACATACATCATCGGGTTGTTTGCCGTCAGCGTGCCGTTCTTCATTCTCTCATGCTTCGGTGCGATGGGCGGCGGTGACGTGAAGCTGATGGCGGCGGCGGGACTTCTGCTCGGATGGGAGAAGATTCTTCTTGCCACTCTGATCGGAAGCGTAGTCGGCGCAGTATTTGCTGTGATCTTCATGATACGAAAGAAAGCCGGACGTAAAACGGAAGTACCGTTCGGTCCGTTTCTGTCGATCGGAATCTCAGCGACGGCACTCTGCGGTGATGCGCTCATCGGCTGGTACGGCGGGTTGTTTGCCGCTTAACTTGTATAGCGCAGCTTGTTTTTGTTTTTCTTATTCTTGATAAGCAGCTTCGACGGACGAAGGTCGGGCTTTATGCCGAGCACTATGTCGAGCATGTCGCGGATGTAAAGCCTGCCGACATCCTCATAATCAAGCTGCATGAAGTCCGATTCCATCTCTTCTATGATAAAATCCCTCCCGTGAGGGATTTTTTCTTTCTCACGGCGTATGTCGGGCATCTCATCCGCCTCGATACGTTCACGTATCTTTGTGTAAGTCTCGGCTGACAGATAATATGAGAAGGGCGAAGTCTCGCAGTCGTCGACGACGACGAAGTCTCCGAAATCCATGACCATCACACGGTTGTCTCTGTAAAGGTGGATATCCCTGATGTGCGGGATGTAGTCCGCAAGAATCTTTATTTTCAGCTTGTTCTTTTTTATGTGCATCACAAGCTTCCTATAGGATGTCCAGTTGACAAATTTACGCTTGAGCTCCGATGAAATTTCCTGCCAGTCGGCTGAGGAATACGGATTGCCCCAGCGTTCGAGCATCATATTGTTCACATCGAAGAAGTACTGCGTCTCGGTCAGCGCGTCAAGGTAGTTTGACACGATGTCGTCGGGCATCTGTCCGCTTCGCTCAAACAGCAGCTGCGTAAATTTTTTTTCATTGAGCAGAAATCCCGCCGCCGAGCATTTTTTAAAAAACGCCGTTGTCATCTCGTCACAGAACGGACTTGCGTCGCACAGCCGCTCCTTTTGGATGAACGTCGAAATGAAGATCTGCTGATCCATGAGCTTATCCGCAAGCCTTGACGGGCCCTCGCTTCCTACCGACAGCGCAAGTCCCGCCGCCTCCGGACTGTCCTCATCAGACTTCGGTGCGCCGTTTACAAGTATCTTTGCGATTTTTAGATACCTCACGTCGCGGTGATGATACTGAAAGCACGCCCAGAACAGTACGATGAGCCTGTGTGACGCGCGGATCTCGATGAGTTTATACAGCGTCGCAAGCTCATCGTCGGATAAGTCGTCGCCGGCGATCAAAAGTAACTGCTCGCACTGCTTGCCGGTAAGCTTAAACGCGCGTGATTCGAGCTTTTTCGCGTCAAGTCCCGCAAAGGAGTGAAGCAGGTCGCGTGATGCGTTATCAGGCGGCTTTTTCGCAAATTCCGCAGGCAGAAAGAACCGCTTTGCAATCTCGTCTGCGGTATTTCTAAATTTTTCTGTATATGTTACTGCGGTATTCATGACAATCTCCGTTTATGCGGCCCGTATGCCGACGTTTTCTTCATTATTATACTGTGATATGAGCACTACTTTCACGGACTCTCACTTACGAACTGCACACGCTGCCCTCACCCGGGCACCGTCCGTCACTTACGTCCTTCAAGCGCTTTCGGCAGATTCTCGACCGATTCGCGCACGCTTTCTATGGTATTTGCAAATCTGAGTGTAATGTCAGACAGTCCGTTATCGAATTCGGCAAACGCCTTTTCTGTACTTGTGTTCATACTTTCGGTAAAGAGCTGTACAGATTCTTTCAGTGTATTGGAAAGATCGGCAACGTCAAGGTTGAGATCCTTTGTATAAAGTCCGATGCTACGCGCCTCATCCGACAGGCTTGAGAGGAGCTCTGCGGTACTGCTCTGGAACATACCCATCGCCGCCGTAACGCTGTTTTCGAGCTTATCCATGACACCGCCCGCCTCTTCGCTGAATCTCGTCAGAACTGCCTGCATGTGGAATTCCATATCGTTGAGCGTGTTCTGATTCTGCGATTCGACACGCGTGAAGTAGAAGTCGTACTCGGACTTGATCTTCTCCGTGGTTTCGGCAAGGCGTTCTACTATCTCGCTCGTATTGACCGACGCGTCCATTATCGCCTTGTAAATCTCGCCCCCAACTCCGCCGAGCGTCTTGCTCATTTCAGCGGCGATATTAGCCATTAGCTGAGTTTCGGCATTTGTCGTTTTCTCGTATTGATGCTTTGCGTATTCGCTCAGCTCATCAAGCATCTTTGCGTAATCAGCCGTGATCGTCTCGTTTGACGCGGCAGATCTTTCGAACGCCGACAACAGCTTTTCAGAATATTCCACAAACGAGCCGCTGACCGTCTGATTCGTATGCTCTATCGCCGATGTGACCGTTTCGTTAGTCTCCCTTAGCGCTTCACCGAACGACTGCTTCAGTGTCTGCACCGTCGCGCCGAGCATTTCAACCGTCTTGTCGTTTACGCCGCAGATTGACTTCGCGACAGTCGTCTTTATCTCCGTTATCGACTTTTCAAGTGTTTGATTCGTCTGCACTGTCGCATCGCCGAAGGTATCACCGAGCTTTTCGATCACGTGCTGCATTTCGGCGTTTGTCTTTGATGCGGATTCTTCTACAAACGCCTTTATTTCTGCCGACATTGACATTACCGCCTCAAGCGTGATGCCCTTATCCGATGCATACGCCTCAAGCTCATGCTTAAGCTGTTGCTGAAGCGCCTCAGTCCGGGCGCTTGCCTCGTCCATCTTCGCGAATATCCTGCCGTCGCGCTCGTCAAGCCGTACGATGATATTCTCCGTCTTTTCGACTGACGTCGCAAGCTGCGTTATATTGTCCGCTATCCTCTGCTGCGACTCCGCCGCCTTCGATACGTTCGCAATTGCTTCATTTAATATAAGGCGGTCGCCGGAAAGCCTGTCGGTCATCTCCTCCGCCGTTTTCGCGAGCGATTCCTTAACTTCCCTCATGCCCGCATTCACCTTCTCTATCGTTTCAGCAAGAGCCGATATCCTCGACTGCATCGTTGACGACAGCTGTTCCGAAAATGAGTCGGCGAGTGCCTTCATGCCATCTTCCTGACGCTTCACGACTTCATGCGTCAGTCCTCCAAGCACTTCCTCCAGCTTTTCCAGCGACGGCTTCAGATTTTTCTCTATCGATGAATCGAATGTTCCCGAAATTAGAGGTATCAGTCTGTCAAGCACAAGCGTGTCAATCTTCGCTGATATATCGGCGGCAGTCTTTTCAAACGCAAGCGTATTCTTCGAGGTCGCCGTAAGCAGAAGTGCAGCCTGTGCGCTTTCGGTGGCGGTAGGAAGTATTCCGGTTATCGTGCGGTTGAGTGTGAACAGTGCGTGACGCGCGATATCCTCACGGTTCTTCACCTGTGAATATGCGATGGTGAACATCGACACAATCAGAATAAGGCTTACGAACGATGCACCTATCGTGATCTGAAGGCACAGTACATTGGCATACTCGCCCGATACGGCAAGTATTGTTGGTGACGCAAGCAGTGATATTAGCGCAAGTGCGGGCAGAAGTTTCCATGAACGATGCACCTTGCGTTCAAACGCGGGATGCGCAAATATATCATCGTATGTGAAATAGCCGTTCGGCTGTGGTGCTATGACGCTGTCAAACATCTTCTTTATATCAAAGGAAAAGCGTTCCCACGCTTCCTTAACGACAGCGCTTTTGCTCTCGAGCACCATATCGCCGATTTTCGCGACATTAGCAATGTCGCATTTATCAAAATCCGCAATCTGTTTACTAAGCAGGTTCACTGCCGACAATGATCTGCCTGTTTTAATAATGAATCCCGCGCTGTATATCAAAAGCAACGCAAAAGCCGCAACTGTACAAATCCCGCTCGGAAGCCAATACTGTAAGAGCATGTAAGTCCTCCTTACATAATTTCATTTATGATATCATAATTATACTCATAGAACACCGTATTGTAAAGGGCTCCAGAAAAAATCTTCAAAATAATTTGAGGAAATTGTACAAAATGTATTGTAATTTAGAAAATCATGTAGTATAATGTGATTGTTCTAAGAAATTCCTCTTACGAACGCCATCTTTTATAATTTTTTTTCAGGAGGTTTAATCATGAAAAAGACCAACAAAAAAGGCTTTACACTCATTGAGCTCATCGTGGTAATCGCTATCCTCGGTATTCTCGCAGCAATCCTCATTCCTCAGTTCGTAGGCTTCCAGGACAAGGCAAGAGTTAAGGCAGCTGTATCCGAAGCTGCAAGCGTTGCAACCGCAATCGACGCTTACTACGCTGAAAACGGCGTATATCCGACCGATACTACCAAGGACGATCTTGACATTTCCTCAGCAATGCAGGACAACATCACAAATCTTGAAACTGACGGCGGATTCACCTACACACACGAAAACGGCAAGCAGGCCGGCAGAGCAGATGCTGCTTCTCCCGTAGATGAAGTTGCGGCACCCGCAGCGACAACAGTATAAATCTATAACTCAGGTAAACCAATACATAAACAAAGGAGAATCGGTTCATCCGATTCTCCTTTGTTTTTCGCCTTTTTGCAGAGCTTTTTTTATGTCCGTCTATTTTCAGCTCTGTTATATGAATAATATATTAATGTACAATTCTGCCAATTGCTTACATGTTTTTACATGTTGGGGTATCCGCACAGGAAGCAATAATATAAGCGCCAATGACGTTTTATGCAAAAATCCGGTATGAGGATGACTCCTGATACCGGATTTTATATTTTGTTAGTCTGTCAGCCGGTGTGCTCAATCACCACATTACCCATCTGATCTATCGTTCCGGTTATCGTGACGCTTTTTTTGAGTTCACCGTTACGCTCCACACAGCCCACCGAATACACCACTGCGCTCGTGTAGCTGAGACGGCTGATATTGTAGTATACCTTCTCGCTGCCGTCATCCTTCAAGATAACTGTCTGAGGCGAAATGTTCTGCGTATAGCTTTTCATCATGAGCGCGCTCAGATGATCAAACCCTGCCTGTGCAGCATAGGACGCATCGACACTGTCACTTCTCGATGCCGCCATGTAGCTTTCGTTAGTCAGAAGCGTGGCGACAGTCGCGCACAGTATCATCACCATTGAAATCGTAACGAGGACTACGACAAGCACATAGCCGGAATTATTTCTTGATTTTTTCATCGCGTCATTCCTCAAACGGATACTGCGCGGGGTTCGGTATAATATCCCCCAGCGTCTGACCGATAATATAGCTGCCGCCGCGCGGCCAGCAAATCGAGTCATCCGACAGCATTACTCCCGTAAAAATGTTGAAGTTATTAAAGTTTATCGAACCGTTAGGCGCAAATATAAGCCCCTTGAGGTTTCCGTTGCCCTTACCGTTTATCGTGACATCGCCTGTTCCCGCGATGATTACGTTCTCGGGTGTGAGTGGTGCCCACTGTCCGGTATTGTCTATCAACAAATTTGCCGTGCCGTCAACATAGATGCGGTCACCCGTCTGTATGTAATGTGTCTGACCTCCGCTAAGTATCGTGTATTCGCTGTTTTCAAACCAGCTTTTCGGCTTCAGCTTCAGCATATCGTAGATCGGAAAGGTAGGTATCTCAATATATGGGTTACATGTCACCGTCGGTACATTCATCCACGTCGGCTTATACAGATTCCCCGCATACATTATCTTGCCGTTAATCGTAGGGCCGCCCGACAGCGTCACGTTCCCTCCCACGTACATGTTGCCGTTTATCGTACCGCCGTGCGACTGAACGAAGTTTCCGGTCACATATATTGTGCCGTTGAAAATCGCACCGCCGTCCAGATACAGATCACCGCTGATAAATATCCGGCTGTCAATTGATGCGTTGCCGAGCGTAACACCGTAGCTTGAGGTAAGGTCGCCGTTGATGTAGATATTCTGGACATTGCCGAACGCTCCGCCGTTCAGGTCTCTATCTGTTGTATCAAGATCTCCGTCGACGTAAAGTGAATTAGCTTCCGCGACAATTGCGCTGCCATTGTAAGCAATAGAATCGGAGTACATGAACACACCCTCAAGTTCAAGAAAATCAAGCAGCGTTTTCCTATATCCCCATTTTGAAGTATCAAAGTCGTAGCTTACGGAATTCGTCGTATCGACTAACAGTTCCGTCTTGACAAGCCTTGACGAGGGAAGCTCGAATACCACATCCTCAACCTCACCGAACACATTTTTCTTGCCGTCATCCGTTCGGCGGACAAGGCTCGTCACACCGTAGTTCGTTTCAAGCGTATATGTGACAATATTGCCGAGATTTGACGTTACATACAGCGTATCGTCGCCATCAAGCGACATTTTCTTGCAGTAGTGTATGTCCTCTCCCATAAATGTCTTTATCAGCTCCACGTCAAGCCTTTGCGCATTATTTTTGATCTGACCGGACTGCGTTTTCATATATGACGAGAGCAGGGGATAAGCAAGCGAAACCACTACTCCGAAGACCGCGATAACGCATATCAGCTCAACAAGAGTAACCCCTTGCTTGTTACTTCTCTTTTCGAATATTTTCATTTGATCACCTACCCGTAATATCGTGTGACAAGGACTGAATCCTTAACAAGATGTGAGTTGACAGTAATTGTAACCTCAAACAGTTTATCGACTCCCGTTGAATCAATCTTAAGAATGACGTTGTAGGTTACACCGTTCTCGGTGACATTTATAAAATACTTGTTGCTGTAGTAATAATAGTTATAATGAGTGTAGCCGTTTGAGATAAGCCATGTTTCAAAGCCCGCCTTTGTCTTCCAGATGCTCTGCGATGCTTTGATGCTGTCGGCGATATCCGTTTTCACCGTAATCGCCGCTTCCTTCTGTTTGTTCTTATTGGCAATGTATATGGAAGAGGACACCGTGAGCATTACAGTCAGACCTACTATGCCGATGATAGCAAGGGCGGCAATCATCTCAATGAGCGTAAAACCGCGTTTTCTGCCGACACTTCTCATGACTGTCACCCCCCTCTCTCCCGAAATTTTTATTCGCTGTACCTTTCTTTGCGGGCATCCTGCCCTGCGTCTTATTCAAACGGGTTCGTCTTGCCCACGGAATCGGCATCGGGCACTTCATCGAAGCCCTTATCGTCAAGAGTCATCTTGTCGACCGCGTAGAAGTTATAATCAAGGCTGACGTCCAGCACGCCCTCTTCTGAGGTCGACTCCTCAATAGAGAATGAATTGAAATATATCGTGCGGTCATAGCCCTCGATTGCCTTCATAAAGTCGATCGCCTGCTCAAAAGTAATACCCTTGAATCGGAATGAAACCGGCATTATGTAGGAATAATACGGCTGAGTCATTTTGTTGAGCACATCGGCGCGTGACTCGCTGTCGTTCATCTTTTTCGGTGGGGGTAAGCTGTCCCCCGTGCTGGGATCAACGGTTGTCACGATGCCGGCAAGCCCCATACTGACTGACATATCGTAGAAATACACGTCCGGATCGCTTATCCCAAGCTCAGCACTCACCGTACGCACCACATTAAGCACCTTATCGTGATCGAGGTCGGGCAGATATGCTTCTGTTCTGTCTTTAAGCGACACGACATTTTCAAGTATGCGGCCGGCAGTCTTTTCAAGCGCTGTGACCTTTGAATTGTATGTGGCAAGATTCATTTTCTGCGTTTCAAGCTCAGAGTCTGCCGCAGCAATATCCTTAAACAGCGGCGAAAACAGGAAAGTATACAAAAGATACCCGACCACGAACAGTCCGAGCACGCAGAGCAGCAGATTCAGTTTTTTCTTATCATCCATATAATTAACCGTACCTTTCAGGATATGGTGTATCAGCGTCAGCCTTCAGTAGTTACAGCTTCGGTCACAGCCTCAGTCACAGCGGTCGTCGCATCGGGATCCACCGTGTCAAGAGAAACTTCAATCGAGACCGCGTAGACATCTTCGTCAGTGACTGACTGTGTCACGCTTCTTGTAAATACGTATAGGAAATCTTCAATCGTGGAAAGCTGCTTGTCAAGCTGCGCCGCGACAAGCGCGTTTTCTGTTTCAAACACCATCGAGACCACGCCGCCGGAATATGACACCGATGTCAGTCTCACATTTGCGGGAATCGCATCGCAAATCTTTTCGACAAGTGACGAATCAAACAGTGCATCGTCATAAAGATCGGCATTAAGCGCGGCGATTCCCTCATTGTACTGCTTTATAACATCAAGATTGTTTTCGTAGGTATTTGAAGCACCAAGTGCCTCGCTCACCTTCGGAGTCACAAGAAAATCCGATATCTCCTGCGTACTGTCGCGTATCGAGACCAGCCTCAGGTAGAACACAAGGTATACCGCTCCGACGATTGCCACAAAGCCGAGCAGCAGCGCGCAGAGCTTCACGAACTTCATCTGCTGTGAGGAGGATTTCTGTGAATATACCGAAAAGAAATTAATATCTCTCATATGTTGCCTTTTCCTTTCCTTCGTTCAGTCCGATTTGTCACTTGGTTCTTATCAGCGCGCCCGCGGCATTCAGGTACCTGCGCGCCAAAACGGCATCTTCCATGCGCCTGAACTGAACGTTCGACAGTCCCATAAGTATCTGCGCATTCGCGGAGAATGCTTCCGAAAAATATCTGTCGATACCGGGTATCGCGCTGCCGCCTCCCATAATGAATATATTCGCGAAGGTGGCATCCGGCAATTTTTTCACGATGTACATTATGACTTTCTGCACCTCTGTGACACACTGCGTGAGGAAATTTCTCGTACACTGCCCCGCGCTGTAGCCCGTACCATCGTCGCCATACACATCAATAGTCTCAAGGAAATCCTTTGATACCTCGCTTTCCTTTTTAACCATGTTGTTGATAAGTTCCCCCGCAAGGTCTGAAATGCCGAGCGGTATGAAGCGCGAAAGATTTACGATTCCGCCGCAAATCGCATATATCATGATGCCGGAATAGCCAAAGTCGAGCAGAAGGATGTTTTTCCCCTCCATGTTCTGCCCGTTATAAAGCATTTTACCGCTTGCGACCAACTTCTCAATGGCGTTGGTATGAATGTCCATCGCAATCGGTTTCAGTCTTACATCCTCAAGCGCCTTATGGTAATCGCTGACGATATCGGCATTCAGCGCCATTGCGCGGATGTTTACCTTTTCAAGCAGCTTTGTGTAGGACTTGTCAAGTATAATGTATTCGATCACGTCAGTCTCATTGGCGGAGTACGATGCGATCATTTCGTTTCTGACCATCGCGGACAATTCCTTTGCTTTCGCGTTCGGAAGCTGGAATTCGCGTACCATGACGTTTCCGGCGTTTATCGTGACGATGGCCTTCTTGGATGAAAATCCGTTGTTCGCCACAAGTTCCATAAGCTTCATACAAAGCGCCGGGGAATTTTTTATCACTCCGTCGATGACCACATCCTTGTCAAGCGGAACAAGCGCGGCACGGTCGATAATAATGTTTCCGGAGGTGACCTGACCCTCCACCGCCGCAATGTTTCTCATACCTATATCAATTGACAAACAACTCATAAAAGCACCTTCCGAAATTATTGGATATTCTGATAGATCTGGAGCATCGGGAGCATAATCGAAATGACGATGAAACAGACGATTACCGCAAGAACCATTATCATGATAGGTTCGATCATCGAAATCATTTTTGCAATCGCTGTATTAAGCTCCTCATCGAAGTATTCCGCCGAGTTCTGGAGCATTTCGTCAAGCGAACCTGCTTCCTCGCCGATCGAAATCATGGAATTGACAAGTGGCGGGAATTCCTTGACTTTTTTTATTGATGAGGTGAGCGAGAAGCCGCGTCGTATGTCATTGCACGTCTCGCCGAGCTCGTTTGCGATAAGCTGATTGCCGACGACCTTCATCACAATCGTCAGCGCCTGAAGCATCGGCATACCGCTTGAGAAAAGCGTCGCGAAGGTACGTGCAAATCTGACTACCGCGAGCTTGATCGTGATGCTCTTTACTACCGGGATTTTTATCTTCAGCGTGTCCCATGCGAGGTGACCTGCCTCTGTTTTTTTCCATGTGCGGAATATAGATATGCCGATAACAAGCACGGCAAGTATGTAGTACCAGTAACCGATCAGCACATCGGAGAAGCCTAACATTATCTGTGTCGGCAGCGGAAGCGTTTTAACGCCCGATGACTCAAACATTTTAACAAACTGCGGCAGTACGACTGTCGACATGAGTATGACGACGCCGATTGTGATAAAGAGCAGTATCGCCGGATAGGTGACTGCGGAGACGACCCTGCTCTTCAGCTTTACGTCCGCCTCAAACTGATCGGCAAGCTTTCCAATGGTTGCGTCAAGCGAACCGCTCGCTTCACCCGATTCGACCATGCTGACCATCAGTTCAGGCCATCTTCCCACCTGCCTTTTAAGTCCCGCCGACATAAGACTGCCCTTCTGCACAGTCTCGTACAGCTCCTTGATGCTTGACTTGAGCTGCTTGTTTTTCGTCTGCTGATACATTATGTCGATAGCCTTGACGAGCGATACACCGACCTTCAGGAGCGATGCCATCTGACGGCAGAATATCGCGACCTGCTTGAGCGGGATCTTGCTGCCCGCCATAATATCCTTGGTCATCGCTGTCTCTACCTTCTCGGAATACTCGACAAGATGCAGCGATTTCTTTTTTACTTCTTGATAAAACTGCTCCGGATTTTCGGCAAAGATCAGTCCCTTGACATTCTGACCGGAATCGTTTTTCGCAATGTAGTTATACTGCGGCAAGGTTTCACCGTCCTTTGCTCTGAGGATAATTTTACATTGTAATTATAATGCATATTTGGAATTAAAGCAAGAGAGAATTGCAACATTTTTATCGAAATCGGTAATTTAAAGGTGAAATATTTTTAAATAATGCTCCCTAAGGCACTGATTTTTGCTTAATATGTCAGGTGCGAGCCGTCTTTACGGTTAAAAAGCCGCACAGAAGAAATACTTCAATGCGGTCTTTTTCCGTCTTTTATTCTATTTCCGTCAGTTGATATTCGCGGTTGCTGTATCCGATTTTTACCGCCGTTTCAATCGTGTGTACGCCGTGCCTCGACCCGACGCGCTCTATGAAATGATCGCGCCCGGGATCGTCCGAATTATATATAATATCAAGGCACGCCTGATCTATTGCAACGGGATCAAGCGACGAGAGTATTCCGATATCTCCGTGTGAAGTCTCGCGACAGTCTCACGCTCTATCATGTCGTCGCCGAGGTCACCGCCTGAGGTGAGTGTCTCGGCATACTCCTCCGTCAGAATACCGACCGTGCACTTCGCCTTGCCGCGATAATAGTTGGCAAGCGCGTTATGAGCCGCAGTCCATATGAATTTGTCGGGCGAGTCGATATCATCGCGCACAAGGAGTGTACGGTGCGCCTTCATCACGACCTCCTGTGCGAGATCCTCCGCGTCTTCGAGACATCGACACCGTTTCAGCGCGAAGCCGTACACCGGTTTCAGGTATTCTGTTGCTATTTTTTCGACTGTTTCTCGTTGCATCTGTTTATCCCCTGTGAAAGCTTTCATACATACAGACACTCGTAGCTAAAAAGGTTGGAACATATTCGGACAAATCAGGCACCTGAAGCTGACATATGTCTTGCTTCAGGTGCCTGCTTCAGTATTATACTGTGCGTCTTAGCTGTACCTACGGATCACTTCATCCTTATCGTCGTCACCCAGCTCACAGAATCTGATCGAAAATCCGCCGATGCGGATGATGAGGTCTGTGTGAAGCTCGGGGTGTTCCCTTGCGTCGATAAGTTCACCGACATCAGCCGTTGTAATCTGACCGAGCTGACCGCCGCTATGAAGAAACGCCGTCATTACCGTATGAATTTTTTGTCTCAGTTCATCGGTTGCCATGAGCGAAGTCGGAATGATGATGTTGCAGGTCGTGCCGCCCATTCCGTATTTCAGCGGCAGCTTCGCGACTGAGTTCAGCATCGCGGTAAGCCCGCACTTATCCGCACCCGGTCGCGGACCTATGGAGTTGCCGAGCGGCTCACCGGATAGTCTGCCGTCCGGTGTCGCCCAAGTGCACTTACCGTATGCGGTTCCGCTTGACAGAAGAGAACACGCACCTGTAAATTTGTCACCGCGTATTGATTTGTACTTACCGATCTCCAGCCAGAAGTCGTTGAGTACACGGCACGCCATCCTGTCGGCAGTGTCGTCATCATTACCGAACTTCGGAGCCTTGTTTATTAGCAATTGCCGCTCGTACTCGTATCCGTCGAAGTTTGCAGCAAGTGCCGCTTCAAGCCGCTCTCCAGAGATGACTTTCTCCTCATACACGAGTTTCTTTATCGCGGTAAGCGAGTCGGCTGTGACCGCGACGCCGCACGTTTCCACACATCCGAGGTTATATATGGCTCCGCCGTCGTCAAGGGAGCGGTGTTTTTTGATGCAGTCATGCGTCAGCGGTGTTTTCACAAGCTTCGAGAAGTTCGCCGTCCGAATCTCCTGTCCCATGTTGCACAGCTCGGTGAAGTGCTTCGTGAAGTACCTCACCTGCTTCATATACGCGTCGTACAGCCCGTCAAACGTGTCGTAGTCGGTGATGTGTCCAGTCGGAAGCCCGATTCGTGCGGTATTATCTCCGCGCGCGTATCCGTCGTTTAGGGTAAACTCAAGAATTTTTACGAGATTTATAAGCCCGTCCTCGCATCCGAAGTAGCTCCTACCCGGTATTTCAAGCTCCTGACAGCCGAGTATCGTGTAATCGGCCGCGTCAGTCGGTTTGACTCCGTAGTATTCGATGAACGACGGTATTATAAGCGTGTCACTTGCGACCGTCGGATCGCTCATCCCTTCCGACCACATTCTGACCGCCAGTGCGAGAAGTGCCGGATCGCTCTTCTCGTTCACCCTCACCGTCATTCGCGGATGCGTGTCGTGAATCGTGCGAAGTATCTGAAGCATGAAAAACGTCAAGTCGTTCGCCGCGTCCTCACCGTCTGACGGTCTTATCCCGCCGACGGTGATGTTGTGTACACCGTGCTCGAAAAATTTTAACATCAGACACGCGGTGATGTTTTCGGTCAAATCTCTGTCTTCGGAAAGTGATTTTTCAAAGAAAGGATACAGGTACTGATCGCACCTGCCGAGACAGTCGACGCTGTCCCAGAGACTATAGAACCACGTAAGCTGTGCCGCGCTGTAAAAATCACGCGGCGGGGCTATGGCGATACTGCGGCATACTGCGGCACAACGCTTATATCTGTCCGAATACTCACCGCCCGCCGATGCCGCATCCTCGAGGGCGACCGCCTGCATGAGTATCCAGTCGGAGAAGCCGCGCATGACAATGAGGCACGCAGTAAGCGTCAAGCGCTCAGCTTCATCGGTGACGCACGCAAGCTCAGCTTCGATATCAGCGATAATCCCGCCGACACCTTTGTTCATCAGTATCCTGTAATCGGGTACGGTATGCCCCTGATATCCGCCGACCCACCAGAGCTGCCCTTCAACAAACCTGTCGTAGACGGGAACGCCCGTATCAAAGCGGCGGCGACCTTCGTCGGTCACATGGCTCATATTGAGCTGATTCAGTTCACCGCCGTATTTATCGAGAAAATCAAGTATCTCATCACGTCGGCCGATGTATGCTGCGTGTCCAAGTATGTAGCGCGCCTGAGTTATTCCGAATGAAAAGTGCTCCACAAGCGGCCGAATCGGGCGCGGTGTGCCGATGAGATAATCGCCGTCGTAAATGACCGGCTCCGTCACCATCCAGCTCTCGACAACCGACTTCGCAAGGCGTATCGGATACGGCTCACCGCAAGTCGCATGGAACACGTCCATAAACGGCGTTTTTCCGTCGGGTTCAGGCCCCGTCAGCGTATCCTCACGCATCCTGTTGGGCTTAAGTCGGCTCAGCACACCTTTGTACAGCTTTTCCGTATTGGGATTGAAGGCGAACTTTTCATCTGTATTTCTGTAATCGGTCATATGCTCCTCCGCGAATTCATTTAACGATGCTGACAGGCTTTTTGCCGGTCATTTGTGATATGTACGCCCGCGCTTCTTCGATTTCACGATTGTCGGGGATACGCTCCGCACATTTAGCCACCATTCCGATACGCGCCGCCTTTACCGACGCAAGGCTGTGATACGGCAGAAGCTGTACTTCTGTCACGCAGGCGAAATTTTTTGCGATTGACGCAATTCCGTCATAGTGGTCGGATTTCATGTTCACCCCGGGTATCAGCGGACACCGGAGGATAACATGCGCGCCGATATCATTCAAAAGTCTGAGGTTATCGAGAATCATCTCGTTGGACACTCCCGTATATTTCTTATGCTCATCGGGATCGGTGAGCTTATAGTCATAGAGAAATGTGTCGGTGTACTCTGCCGCCTCAAGTATCACATCGGGCGGTGCGTATCCGCTCGTCTCGACTGCCGTGTCAAGGCCCGCCGCTTTTGCCGATTTCAGAAGTAATACGGCAAAGTCGGGCTGATACAGTGGCTCACCGCCGCTCAGCGTTATCCCGCCGTCCGTGCCGTAGTATTTTTTATCCTTCAGCACCTCGCTTATTATGTACTCCTCATCGCACATAAAGCCGATCCGTGACAGCGCGCCTGACGGACACGTGTCGGCACAGGTGAAGCATGTGCGGCATTTATGAAAACAGGCGGTATGACCGCCGTCCGAGAAGGAGTGAACGCCGTACTTACATACGCTCCAACATTTACGGCACATTATGCATTTTGCGGCATCATACCCGAGCTGAGGGGATGCGTAAATTCCTTCGGGATTGTGGCACCACAGACACGACAGCGGGCATCCCTTAAGAAATACCACCGTTCTGACACTCGTACCGTCGTGCAGGGAAAATCTCTGAATATTGAATACAGTACCGTTCATACACACTCCGCAAGGATAAATTCAAGTTATTCTGCTGAGATAATTATAACATCGAAAAGTAAAAAGTCAAGGGGCATCGGTAAAGCGTATATTATTGCTTCTACATATCCGCCATACCGGGTGTATCGGTGACAAACTCACCGTCAATTCCAAGTGCGCCGAAGTAATCGACCATCCTCATGCATGCGAACTTCTCAGTTGAATAATGTGTGCCTGCGAGGATGTTCACACCGCACGCTTCCGCACTCTCATGAGCAGCGACTGACGGCGGGTAGCCGGTACGCTTGCTTGCAATTCCCGTCACATACGTGTTTATCCCGAGCGACATAAGAAACGGATATACCCCCGCGTCATTACCGCCGCCCGCGACAAGTCCGACGCGCCCGTCAGTGATTTTCTCATCAACGTACTGATAGAGCGTGACCGCATGTCCGACCGCACTTTCAAAACGTGACTGCAGTTCGGCAACGGTCGTACAGTCGGTCGTACCGATCACGCCTACGTTTACATGGTGATATTCGTAAAACTCGTCCGTCATTCTGATTCCGAGCGCATCCGCAAGGTTAACGGTGGTACTGTATCTCCCGTTTGCGTCGAGCGGTGCGTGAAGGTTGTAGATTGAAATTTTGCGCTCTCTGAAAATATCAAGCACATGCTTCGGTACATCACAGAACACCGGACATTTTTCAATATCGAAATTCATCGGATGATGAACGAACAGTATCGCGTTCTCACGGCCGTCGGTAATGATTTTCTCTGTCACCTCAGGTGAGGGAAAGACGGCGGTGTACGCGTAGTCGATTTTCTCGCTGTTATCGGTGACAAGTCCCATATAGCGCGACAGATACCGCTCGGTTATGTACTCGCGATTCCCGATTTCGCTCCAGTTGTCGTCGCACAGGGCGATCGGAAAGTCAGTCTCCATTGTTTCATATAATTTTGTTGCAAGCATCAGTCATTCCTCCATTCCATATATCCCGACGTAAACGGGAGATGATCGTATTTTTTCGTACCGGTATGAACGAAGCCGTTTGCCGCGTACCAGTTCTTGAGTACTGTGTTTTCCTCGATTATGCCGATAGTGAGCTTCTCACCGCCGGCCGCACGGACTGTTTCTTTGGCGTGTTCAAGTAACATCTTACCGTAACTCATATGGCGGCATTCGGGCAGCACGGCGAGATTGTGCAGCTCATATGCGCCGTCGCCCTCATCTGAGACCGACGCGTACCCGACCATTTCCCCGCCCTCGTATAGCCCGAACATATACCAGCCCCAGCCCATCTGCGTTTCAAGGTATTCGACCGGGATAAAGCTTGTGTGCTTCGGGCAGTTCTCGCGGGTGATACCGAATTCGGCGGCTACGGTGGCGAATGCTCGGTGGATGATGTCGAGCGCGGAGGGAAAATAAGCCGCCCGCATCGGGTGTATTCCACGGATGATCTTTTCCGCGTCCGAAAGCGTCAGGCTTTCGTTAATCACCCGACGTGAGCCTGTATCAACGTATCCGCAGCCCTCATAGCAACGCTTATTTGCGATCTGATCCTCCGGATAATCGAGAAACCAGCGTGCCGCGTCCGGATAGAATTTTTCACAGATTCGAATCGCACCTTTCGCAATACCGCACCTTTGCAGCTTGGGCAATATGTAAATCCGTGCGAAATAATACTCATCATTCCCGCGGTCAAATACCGTGATTCCGCCCGCGAGAACTCCGTCGGCATAAATTTTATACACATGATGTCCGCGCTCAAACCAACGTTCGAATTCCTCTGTGCCCCGCAAATACGGGCTTGTGTCATCATGATATGTATCGTATAGCCGTCGGAACGCTTGCTTCTGGATAGCCACGAGTTCATCCACATCAGCCATTGTTGCTTTTTCCACTGTTATGTTCATTTTCTTATTCCTTTCTGAAAACATCAAGCATATGGTGCGTTGCGCCGACTAAATCGGGGCGTTCGCATATCGAATAGTGGTAACGCAGATAAACATCAAACGTATCATCGTCCATTGCATCAACGGTTTCGCGTATAAAATTTGTTGCCATGTCAGTGCCGATATAGTGCAGACGAGTGGTATTGAAATGCGCCATCAACTCGTCTATTTCGGACTTTGTATATAGCTCAAAAATTTCGGCGGGAGATGAAGAACATTTGAAGGTAACAGGGTCAATCATGCCGCATTCCATGTACGGCAGAATGTTGCCCTTGACAAAGCAAAACTGTATCATCGTCGCGTCGTTGTTGCAATAAGCCGCAAATACAATACCGTCCTTTTTTGTGACACGTATCGCTTCGGACAGCGCGCGCGTCTGATCCATCTTTGTAAACAGATGATACATCGGTCCGAGCAGCAGCGTGATATCGTATGTATCATCCGGATAATCCGACAAATCGAGCGCGTTGCCCTGACAGATTCTCACCGTCTCCTCGGGTGCGGCATTCACTTTGAACACGTCAATGTTGTGTTCAATCAGCTCCACCGCGTCGACCGAATAGCCCTTACGTGCGAAATAGTGCGAATATCTACCCGTTCCCGCGCCGATTTCGATTATTTTCATACCCTTTTGCAAATACTTTTCAACGTAACGTACGGTAGTCAGAAACTCGACCTGACCGTGGCGCGAGATAAGTCTGCCGTTCTCATCGTGAGTTTGATAATACTGCGATAAGTAATTCGTTGTTTCCATATGTCCTCCTCAGAATACAAAAACGGTGCTGGCTTTGCAATAATTTTGCACTAGCCTGCACCGTATATTTTATCGAAATATAATTTTAATTTTCCCGATAAAGATATAACGACACAGACCCGACAGGATACCATGAGGTAAGCGTGGCGGGCTTCAGGGCTTTATTTGTATATGTGCAGTTCGAAAAAGCCATTTTCGTCATATTCCTTTCGAAGATTTGCATTAGGATAACACATCCTCCAGCATTTGTCAACAGAAAAAATAAAAAATTGAAATGAGACTCGCAATAGTACATAATATAATAATTGCAGGTAACAAATCCGAATGGCAGAGGTACGCGCTCTATCCATTGATTTTGAATTTTTTAAATTAAAAACCATTAAAAATGAATATCCCACGATAAAAATGAAATAATATATGTGTACCCTCTAAAAAAGGAGAATCAAAATGAACGATCAGAACCAGAACCAGAATCGGCAGCAGAATCAGAATCAGAATAAAAACAACCAGAATCAGAATAAGAACCAGCAGCAGAACCCGAACAAGAACCAGGAACAGAACCAGAAACAGAACCAGGAATAACTGTTACCTTCCGCTTGAAATTTCTGTTTGAGATACGTCAGTCCGAATATACTGAAAAAACCGAAATATGAGTGTCAAAGGGGTACAGCGCAGGTCACGGTAATGATTACCGTGACCTGTTGTTTTTCAGAGATATGCAAGTGTCAAAAACGTCCCACGCCATCTGAAATGCCGTGGGACGTTTTGCCTGTTTTTCTTATTACGGCTCGCGGATCAGCTTTTCGGCAGATGCCTGTTTTACGCAGAGGCACAGTATATCGGTCGCTGTCTGAAGCTCGTCGTTATCCGGGAAGGTCGGCGCGATGCGGAGATTGCGGTCGCGCGGATCACGTCCGTAGGGGAATGTCGCACCTGCGGTAGTCAGCGTTACGCCCGCCTTCTGCGCAAGTCTGAACACGCGTCTCGCACAGCCGTCCATCAGGTTGAGGCTGATGAAGTAGCCGCCCTTCGGATTGCTCCATTCGGCGATACCATATCCCCCAAGCTCATGCTCGAAAGTCGATGTCACTATGTCAAACTTCGGCTTTATAATCGCGGCGTGTGCGCGCATATGCTCATGGATGCCGGCCGCGTTTTTGAAATACTTCACGTGACGCATCTGATTTATCTTGTCAAAGCCTATCGTCTGCGTGCCCAGCAGCATCTTCGTGTCCTCGATGTTGCGCTCGCTCGCCGCCATGATCGCAACGCCCGAGCCGGGGAAGGATATTTTCGACGTTGACGCGAAGTAGTATATGTTATTCTCCGTGCCGTACTTTTCGGCGTACTTGAATATATCGGCAAGCTCCGCCTTATCCTCGGTCAGATCATGCACCGCGTACGCGTTATCCCAGAATATGCGGAAATCCACCGCCGCAGGCTTCAGTGCCGCGAGCGCGTCGACAGTCTCATCCGAGTATGTAACACCTTCGGGGTTTGAGTACTTAGGCACGCACCAGATGCCCTTCACAGACGGATCCGAGCATGCGGCGTCGTAAACCTGATCTATGTTCGGTCCTTCCGGCGTCATCTCGATCGGTATCATCTCAATGCCCATCGCCTGACAGATCGTGAAGTGACGGTCATAGCCGGGGCTTGGGCAGAGGAACTTGATTCTTCCCTGTCTGCACCACGGCTCACGTCCGCCCGCAACGCCGAACAGCATCGCACGCACGACCGTATCGTACATCATCGCAAGCGACGAGTTTCCGCCGACGATTATCCTCTCCATCGGAATCCCGAGAAGCTCGGAAAACAGCTTCTTAGCTTCGGGAATACCGTCAAGTATGCCGTAGTTGCGGCAGTCAAGACCGCTTTCGGTAAAGCAGTCGTCCTTGCAGCTCACCACATCGAGCATGCCGGAGGTCAGGTCAAGCTGCGTCTGTCCCGGCTTTCCGCGCGACATATCAAGCTTCAGTCCCTTTTCTCTCCATACGGCAAGCTCTTTCCTCGCGTTGTCGTAGATCATCTGAAGTTCAGCCTTGGTCAGATTGCGGTATTCTCTCATTTTTAGTCACCCTTCATGCGTCTTTGAATAATTATCACTTATAGTGTGCCATATTTCGGCAGTTGCCGCAGTATGGACGTCCACCGTACATCTATAATGTTAATTATACATCCCGACGCATTAAAATACAAGTGAGGTGAGCTAAAATATTATCATCATTTTATCCTAATTTACTCGCGGTTTGAGTGCAGTCTTTGGGTAAACGTATCCTAATTTCCGTTTCATCGCCACAGTCGGTGTATTCGGAAATGATGTTCACACCCGCCTCACGCATGAAATCGACGGCGCGATCGACCGTGTTATAGAATATTTTTACATTCTGCAGATATACATGGCGCACCCGCGCGTCGGCATCATTCTTGCCGCACGGTGCGGGAGACGCGAGCAGACAGTCTATGTATTCCTCGCATCTTGCGACGTTCATGTGCCTGCCGATAACCGTTTTGAGTGCCGCATACTGTTCGGACGTGTCGCGTATCCGGAGCAGCGCTCTTGCGTGACGCTCGGTTAGTTCCGCTTCAAGAATAAGCGTGCGCGCCTCGGGTGAAAGTCTGAGCAGCCGTAGCTTGTTTGCCACATACGACTGTGAGCAGGACAACTCGGATGCGATTTTCTCCTGTGTGAGGCAGTGTACCTGCATGAGCGTGAATATCGCCGCCGCCTCCTCGAACATATTGAGATCCTCGCGCTGTATGTTTTCTATTATCGCAAGCTCGGCAGACTTTGCGCTGTCCGCGTTGACAAGAATGCACGGCACTCGCTCAAGCCCTGCAATTTTTGCGCTTTTCAGCCGTCGTTCACCCGCGATAAGCTCGAATACCGCACCGCCGCAGTCGCGAACGCTCAGCGGTTGTATGATCCCGTGCAGTCTGATACTGTCGGCAAGGCGGCGTAGAGATTCCTCGGAGAATCGACGGCGCGGCTGTGCGGGATTCGGTACGATGCGCTCGGTCGGTATCATCAGCACCGGCGTACTGACGTTCTCCACCATCGCTGCGGCGGCTTTATGCATCGCGCCCTGATGATCGTCACGAAGGTATCTCAGCGGTACAAAACGCGTACCCTCCTCCTCGGCGCAGAACCCGCCCTTAATTATTTCTCCGCTCCATTCGCGTGTCGGGTTTTCTGTGGTGTTCATTTTTAACCTCCTGTATTATGTGACAGATAAGCAGAGATATGAGCTGCAGTCTGTTCATACCTCTGCTTTATTAATCTTCGGACTCCTATTTTACATTAAAAAAAATAAAAATCGTCGGGAAACCCGGACGATTTTTATATATCTTTATGTCTTTGTTTTTCGTGATTTGTGATTTTTCAAATAAAGCGATAAATCAAAGGGGAGCTTTTACCATCTGTGCATATCTCCGCGGAAAAATCGCGGGAATGGGGGATTTTCTTTGGAAAATGAGTAATGAACGCACATCGTCTGTATCACTCAGCGTGTACCTGACCGAGTCAACATACTTCATTCCCATTGTTTTGATTGCCGATTTCGCCTCATCAAGCTCAGTCTCGGCACTCACGCCCTTCATTGCGATAAAGTAGCCGCCGAGCTTCACATACGGTGAGCACAGCTCCATGAGTATGTTCAGCTTCGCAAGCGCGCGAGCGCACACGAAGTCCGACTTCATGCGCATGGTCGTGCCGTGTGCGCATAGCTCCTCCGCACGTCCGCATATCGCGGTAAATCCCTCGATATGCGCACTCGCCGCCGCCCTTTTCATGTACGCGACCTTCTTGGCGGTGCTGTCGATGGCGATAACGCGGCAGTCAGTCAGCACCGACGCTATGGGAAGAGCCGGAAAGCCGCCGCCGCTGCCGATATCGCACACATACGGATGCTCGGGTGACTGCGGCGCGGACTCTTTCAGTTCACGAATGCAGTTTGCCGCATACAGGCTGTCGATGATATGCTTATCGATTATCGCATCCTCGCCCGTGATCGAGGTGAGGTTGAAGCCGGCGTTCATCAGGCTGTCGCATACCGAGCGGATTTTTGCAAGGGATTCGTCCGACGAAAACTCCGTCGGGAAATGCGCTGCCATCGTGCGATACTTTTCGTCAAAAGTATCCGAGAGCGCGATATGTTTTATTTTTTCCATCACAGCTTTGTCAGTTCGCAAATTTGTACTTCGTACCCTGCGCGGTATCTTCAAGAATCACGCCCATGTCGGATAGTATGCCGCGGATCTCGTCGGCACGTGCGTAGTTCTTGCTCTTCTTCGCGTTCGTTCTCTCGGTGATGAGCGCTTCGATCTCGGCGGTCTTTTCGCTGTCGCCCGATTCGGTTTCGGGAAGCACACCCAGCAGTGCGCCTATCTCGTCGAGCATGTCAAGTCCGTATTTCACAGCCGCCACGCCCGCATTCGTGCTGACAAGGCGGTTTATCTCACGTACGATGTCAAACACGCATGCAATGCCGTCAGCCGTGTTGAAATCGTCGTCCATTGCGGTGACGAACTGCTCACGAATACCGTCGAACTTTGCCTTTGCCTCGTCCATTGCGTCACTCGCACTACCCTCGCTGTCCTTCGCATTATCAAGGTAGAACTTTGCGTCTGTGATGCAGTTAGTGATACGCTCGATTGCGGACTTCGTCTGCTTCATTATATCCTCGGAGAAGTTCACGGGACTGCGGTAGTGCGCCGACAGAAGGAAGAACCGGATGGGCAGGTAGCCGTACTTCGCCGCGATATCACGCACGGTGAAGAAGTTATTCAGCGACTTCGACATCTTCTGATTGTCGATGTTGATGAAGCCGTTATGCACCCAGAAGCGGGAGAACGTACAGCCGTTCGCGCACTCACTCTGCGCTATCTCGTTTTCATGATGCGGGAACGTCAGGTCCTGTCCGCCGCAGTGTATGTCGATGGTCTTGCCGAGGTATGCGCGCGACATCGCCGAGCATTCGATATGCCATCCCGGTCTGCCCTTGCCCCACGGCGAATCC
>CAZMRH010000003.1:0-30297 GCA_964568705.1 uncultured Lachnospiraceae bacterium | reverse complement strand
AAAAGAGTGGGAGTGATAGCAAAAACGTCGGAAAGCCTTGATATGACTGGGTTTATTAAGTCCGTAAAAAGCTTTTGGCAACGTTTTGGAAACATCTGAATTATTCATAAAAAAGAGCTAACTGATTTTTGCAATCTGCACTTACTTGCCCTCGGCTCACTTAAACCATTTCGTCCTTTTAAACACAATAATCCAGATAATACTGACAACGATACACAGCCCTACAACGAACAAGTATCCGTATTCCCACGTAAACTCCGGCATCTTCAAATTCATGCCATACCATCCGGTAATAAGCGTCAGCGGCATGAATATTGATGTTACAAGTGTAAACACCTTCATCAGATTGTTTTGTTCCAATCCGAGCTGAGACTGATACGATTCTCTGACCTGTGTGATATATTCCCTTGAATTATTTATCTGAGCAACAAGTCTTACGCTTCTGTTATGGATTGTTTTAAAAAACTTGATGCCGTTACTGCTTATCAGACCGTTATCGTTCTCGCATATTTCATCGAACAGGATTTCCATTTGTTCGTAATACTTTTTTGCACGTAGCACTTCATTGCGCATAGTTATAATTTTCTCACGCAGACCTTTTTCTGTTCCGTCGGTGACATCATCATCCAAAGCCGAGATCCTGCTCTCGATGTTTTCCAGATATTCCGTGCTGCCGATAAAAAGGTTCCTGAAAAATAAATACATTGCGTGTTCGTTTAGCTCATCGGGAACAAAAAATGAAAGGGCAGCCTGATGTGATTGCTCGTTTTCACATATGCAGAACAAATCGTCCCGATCAAAATATATAAGGATCTGCGCGGGTTCGGCATTGATGTTTTTGACGTTATACCAGTCAAATGCGACTATACTGAAATCCTCAAAGCTTTCGTATGTTTCGACTTGTCCGTCAGCAATATAATCAATAAAGGCTTGATTAATGTGTTTTGAATAGTCGTCTATCCGATCCTTGCTTATAACTTTCTGCATGGCATTTTCTCCGATTGTATTTATTTGTTGAATCGCGCGCAATTGTTATACAGTATCGTTAACTTCCCATAAGCCCGGCAATTGCCGTTACCTTTTTAATCCAACATTCTTTTTACATTGTAGCACATTATTGGTGGTTTTACAACATATATCCGATATTATACATCTCGCTCTTTTTATTGGTCAAAACCTCATATACTGCTACCCGCAAATCAGAGCTGAGAAACACCCGCGAAGGTGTAACTATCAATAATATTTCCGGCGACAATTTTTCCGAGCTCAGCTAGATGGAATAATACTGTAAACCCCCGAATCCCTTTAGTATTAAGTGGACTCGGGGGTTGATTTCTTCGCCGTGGCTTCGTTCGGCAAAATAATTATATAAATTTTGTACCGGCCGAAAAACTGCCGTGTTAATCTCCGCCTTTCGCTATCAGCTCTGTCATGTACAGTATGTGTATCGTTCTGTCCCTGTACTGTTTGCGCACGTTCGACAGCCACTGTCCGGCTTATTTTCGATTTCATTATACTTTAACCCATCACTGTATGTCAATAATTAATTACAGCCTTCCACGAAAAAACGACTTGCCGAAGCAAGCCGTTTTTTCGTGGGATTGAACACGATTCCGATAATCTGAATCCATCGTAGTAAATGAGCTGACTTTACTTATGTGTGTAATCCGTGCCCGGTAAATCGGGATATATCTCATTCTATCCATTGGATGAACGCCGTTTTATCCGTGCTGTTATAACCTGCACTTTGATAGAATTGCAAAGTGGCCTCGTCTTTAGTGCCTGTAAGCAACATCATCTTATAGCAGTTTTGTTCTTTGGCAATATCTCTTGCGTAGCATAAGCAGGCGGTTGCGCAGCCTCGGCCCCGATAATCCCCATGTGTTACAACATTTTCGATAAAAGCATACGGTCGGATCCCTCTCGTTAAATTTTGGATAATCACACATACGCAAGAGGAAACGATTTTATTATCAATTACATTGACAATGAGATGATGACTTTCATCTGAAAGAATGTCGTTCCAAACATCAGTTAAATGCTCTGATGACTCCGGGACTTCTGACTCATGCAGAAAAAGATAAAGCTGCAATAATTCTGTCAAATCTTCTTTGATTGCTTCTCTGACCATGATGCCCCTCCTATCACAACTTCCGGCTGTCTATACAACAAGGATACCATAATGCGGATCAATGCTTGTCATTGTTGAAGCCGCAAAAATATCCCTGCATGGATGTCTTTAAAACCATATCGGCAACGTGGTTATATAACTTAAAAACAAATGATAGTAATTGCCACTAAAAGTGCTATGCCAAGAGGTACTCCAATGCCAATGGAAAGAATCAAAAAGCTTGTTTTCCCAAGTTTTATATTAATGTCGGGATGTTGTTTCTTAATTTGAGATAGTAGCATATGCGGGGCTTGATTAATTTTTATTGCTTTATCCGCTGTGATAATATTAGCATAACAGTTGACGCCATCTGTAGTACACAAAAAAGGAAAAATCCTAATTTCATATTCTATGCGTTCAATGTTATCCCAACAAATCGTGCCTTTTTCAAAGCATATACCTTCGTCGGAAAGAACACATACGATTTTCCCCAAAAATTTTCTATTAAAAGCAGAGAGAATAATACAGGGGAGCATTAGAACAAAAAATACCGATACAACTTTTATCATATATTCGGAGATGGAAGAGAGCTTTGTTCCGGAATCACCCCAAATACTATTCGCACCCAATATAATTGTCACAGGAACAAAAGCAAGCATAATCTCCAAATATACAAATATGTTAAAGTATTGTCTGCGTATTTTCTTCCCATCTATGTCACAAAGTCTTGTTTGGATCATTTCCCATTTCCTTCAAATTCGGTTTATCTTTGCAATAGTATACCATAATGCGTATTATTTTTCAAGCCGCAAAGAACAGACCGTAATTTTTTATTGAAATTACGGTCTGTATATGTGAAATAATCCTAATTATCATTAAATCGCCCATTACAAAAAATGGGCGCATTTTGCATATTGATTTGAACCCGTTTCAAGTTTCATTTTGTACTATCGGCGACACTTATTTCCAGTTGAGATTAGGGATTTTATTACATAATCTAACAATAAATAATCGTATATTATTGTAAAGACATTCCTGTATTACCTTTCCATGAATTACATTTGACGACTGTCGTTTTTTATGGTATAATCTATGCGTAACACGAAACGCCGGACAGACTGTTTCCCTCGCCGAACGTGTTACCAAAATAAAATAATCAGGAGGTCAGTATGAAAAAAATATTGATTATGTTTATGACTGTTTTGATGCTTTCCCTTACTTTCTCAACGGTATCCGCAGCCGCCGCAAATACGAACGGATCAACCGTCACTCATACGGTTGTGAGCGGTGACACCTTGTGGAAAATTGCCGTGAAATATAAAGTCGGCATCAGTGAAATCATTACCGCCAACAAACAGTTTTCCAATCCGGATATGATTTATCCCGGTCAGACCGTTACCATTCCCACACTTGACACCACCGTCACTTCCTACGAGCAAGAAGTGATCGACTTGGTAAATACCATCCGAGTTCAGAACGGCTTAAAAAAGCTCACCGCAAACTGGGAATTGAGCCGTGTCGCAAGATATAAATCCCAGGATATGAAAAATAAAGGGTACTTTTCACACACCAGTCCGACCTACGGTTCGCCCTTTACCATGATTAAGAACTTTGGAATTTCTTATCGTACCGCAGGTGAAAACATCGCCAAAGGATACCGTACCCCAAGTGAAGTAGTGAACGGCTGGATGAATTCCAGCGGTCACAGAGCAAACATTTTGAATGCTTCTTTCACGCAGATCGGTGTCGGTTACGTAGCTGACGGTAACTATTGGACACAAATGTTTATCGGATAACTTCCCCGGAGAAATCCTTTTATGATCCCCATAGAGTAGACACCTGAAAAACAAAAAGCAGGACTACACTATGGGGATATTTATGTCAAGGAGAGAGTAAGAAATACAATGAAGTGATGGATTATATTGACTTGAGAAAGAGATCCGCCGTGAAGAAAAGCGAAATGGGTTGCCCAATGCATAATACATCGGCAGCTCACCTTTGTAGCATAATGATGAAAGCTAACATCTTGATCTTTGGAATACCGTCTAATCTTCATGGCGGCTTTCACCCTCATTCGCTAAAACTGAAAGGATAGTTTTTACGAATTCAATAGAGGACTACTGATTATTGATAAAAAGAAAGCCACGCCCCAAAAAGGACGTGGCTTTGAAGTCACTTATTTATCTTCTGAAGCAGTCGCTGCAATAAACGGGGCGGTCAGACCGCGGCTCAAACGGAACTTTACACGGTTTTCCGCACTCTGCACATACTGCATCGTACATCTGACGAGGGCCGCCTTTTCCACGAGCGTTGTTGCCACCCTTGCGTGCACCACGGCATGTCTTGCAACGCTGCGGCTCATTTGTAAAACCTTTCTCAGCAAAAAACTCCTGCTCGCTGGCAGTGAAGATGAATTCCTGGCCGCAATCCTTGCAGACCAACGTTTTGTCTGTGAACATGAAATACCTCATTTAAATAATAATACTGCGATGTCGATTTACATCGCTATGTTAAGTATAACACGGAAAGCTTGTCAAGTCAAGCGATTTCTAAATATTCTTTGCAGAAAATGAAAATGAGTATGACAAAAAGAGAAATAACAATGATTCCCGCAACAATTCCGAAGTATACGAAAAAAACGCAAAGCCGGGACAAAAACGCCGCGTGGTGGCTTACGCCAGAGTGTGCACGGATATGGAGGAGCAACTCACCTCCTACGAGGCACAGATGGACTCTACAAAAAGTAAATTATGGCGCGTACGGATTAGGAGTTTGCGGGGCTGTATGCCGACGAGGGCATTTCTGGAACTTCGACAAAATACAGCACCGGCTTTAACCAGATGATTGAAAATGCGCTGGAGGTTAAAATCGATTTGATTGCCACAAAGTCCATCAACCGGTTTGCCCGAAATACGGTTGACAGCCTCGTCACTATCCGCAAGCTCAAGGAGCACGGCGTGGAAAGATTCTTTGAGAAGGAAAATGTTTACACATTCGACAGCAAGGTCGAGTTGCAGGTGAAAAAGGGCTCATTTTACCTGGACTTCATTTTGCTTCATACACACCCTGTTTCGTCCTGATCGTTTAGCGGCATAAACGGCTTCATCAGCTCGGACAATTACCCTTTCATAAGATTGAACCTGCTCTTCGCCACAATAGACAGCGCCAATGCTGACGGTGATACGATGTCCGTACATATCTGTGCTTTGAACGGCAATCCGCAGGCTTTCTGCAACGGAAAAGATTTCTTTTTCGCTGTATCCATAGGCCAGTGCCACAAATTCTTCACCGCCATAGCGATAGAAGTGCAGCCGAAAATCCTGCGTGTATTTTATCATCACTTCGCCAAAACAACTCAGGCATTTATCGCCGGTGGCATGGCCGTAGTTATCATTAAGTTCCTTGAAATCGTCAATATCAAGCATCAGAATTCCGGAAGGCTTTTCCGCATCCGTCATTTCCAGATACGCCAGCGTTTCAAACAGCTTTCGGCGGTTCGGTAAACCCGTTAACATGTCGGTCTCTTTTTCAATTACCAGCAGACGTCTCGCTTCAAAGCTTTCCAGGCGAACCTGCATCATCGTTTTCCCGAGATAGTACCCAAGAACGGCGGCGCACATGCAATTTATTGTATCATCAAGCGCATATTGGGGTTTAAGATAAAATGCCAGTACAGTATGCACCACCAGCCAGAATACCAAAAACAGTCTTATCCGGCGGGAACGGTCGATGAAGCTGAGCGGCATGACGCCGAACCCTCCCAACAGAATTGTCGCTCGCATATTGGGCGAGTGAATTATGCTGAGATATATCGCCAACAGGAACAGAACTGAAAAGCCGATATACAGCCCAACAATCGTATGCTTTTTTATAACCGGGATTTTAAACAAAATGAACAGTGCGAAAAAAGCCGAAAATGTCAGCAAGTAAGCAGGGATGGCGTCGGCCTTTGTATTGCTGAACGGTACAGCCGCCAGCGGGAGCAAAGCCAGCACCCAGCCTATGGGTAGCAGTGTGGATAGTGTCTTTTCGTTATACTCATCGATGGCCCTGCGGTTGTCGGATAAAAGCTGTTTATAAGTTTTTCCCTGATTCCCAAATAGATTCGACCATATTCCCATACTATCCACCTTAGTTGGGTATGTAACATATATGCCAACCCATCGTATAAATTTCGATTTACCAGCTCATATACTACCTAATTCAATGTTATTATAACCTCTACCGTTCATGAAAACAAGATATTAAACGTATTTTTAAAAACAACCTACAGCAATTACCGAATACGATGAGCCGCTTATCCGGCGGCTGATTGAAAAGGTCACCATATACGAGGACAAATTCACCGTGGAATTTAAATCTAGCGTGATGGTGGGTGCGGAGGAATGAGGATACAGAGCCTCGAAGCTCCCAAAATAAGCTGAACGCCTCCCAGCTCATCACAGATTGAGCTTGGAGGCGTATTTTTGTGCAGACAAGAATACCAAACAGGTTAGGCAAACACAAATGCGCTATATTTGTTTCACTCAACCTCGCGATCAGTTTTTGACCAGCTTCGAATTCCCAGCGCTTGCCTGCCAAAAGCAATCAAAACAGCAGGAATCTGAAGAATATTGTATATCGGCACGAAGAGCCCCATCAAAATGCTTTTATACAGACTTATTTTTGCTTCTCTGCGGTACAATACCGAAAAAACGATACCCGGCAAAAATGTCATAAACAAGATTATTATAAGAAGCGCCCACAGCTCGCCTGTAGAGTACGGGCTGAACAAGAGCCACATATAACAGGATCTGAGAAAATAGGAACAGATGATAAAGGTCCACAACAGCAATATAGTTAAAGATGCAAGAAGCGTGAACCAGGGAAGCATCAAAAACGAATAGATTTCAATTTTCCCGAGAGCTTTTATACAGCTTGATTTTCTGATATCGTTCAGATATGAGATACATTGTATACCTCCTTGCGCCCATCGGGCTCTCTGCTTTATAAATCTGCCATAACGAGGCACGCCCTGTTGACAGACATACTCATCTTGAATCAGACCGGTCTTCCATCCGTTTAACAGAAGCCTTAAGCTGAAATCGAAATCCTCAAGCAAGCAGCTGCTCCACGGTTCATCCCCAAGTGTCTCTATAGCGGATAATCTGTTAAACTGACCATTTCCGGCTGCTGCTACAGTACCTATATAGGCGCGTAAATTCTGCATTGTATTTATTAATGTAAAGAACTCTATATCCTGCATATATTGCAGCAAACCGTTTATGGCCGAAATTCTGACACGCGACTGTACCATACCAACTTTCGGGTTATGTCTCATAATTGCGGCAACTTTATTTAACAGGTGCGGCTTGAAGTGTGTATCTGCATCCAGAACTCCGATGATTACTTTTGAATGGTCAAGCCCCTTCTCATCCGCGATCCTCTTTACAATGTTGTAACCCGCGTTTAACACCGAGCCTTTGCCCTTTCGGGCATTCGGAAGATCCCGCCTTAACACCAGAAAGCTGGCGTGCTTAACACTGTTCAGAATATCCAATGTCATATCGGCGGAACCGTCGTCAATTGCAATAATCGTTAAATTTGGAATGTTTATGGACATAAGGGTATTGACGGTTTTATATATGACCTTTTCTTCATTGAGACATGGAATAAGCAGAAAATAGCAGAATTCTGAGATATCCGAAAAATCTCCGTCCTCGTCATGCGGCTTTACATAAAACAATACCAGAAGGCAAACCCAAAAATAGTACAGGAAAAAGATGACGCATGACAATATAAAAAGAACCGTCAACAAACTAATCATTATTTTTTTTCTCCTGCGGATGCGCGCGCCGTTTTATTTTAGAGATAGTAAAAAAAAACGCAAACACTATAACAGCAGATGCAATTCCCCAAACCATATATGATACGGGGACGATCCTGTCGAATTTTCCAACGAGCATATCAAGGAAGATATTCATACTGTACACTCCCGATTCAATCGTTGAAAAAAGGATCTGGCTTATCTTTATGAAATCTGACGCCCCACTTCAAAAGTGCTCCGGCTATGGCCGAAACGGCAAATGTAAAAATAGGAAGCGTACTCATCAAAGAAATGACAAGGGTTCTCAACTTTTGTTTCTCCCAATAAAGGTATTTTAACAAGGCTAAAGGTCTGCTCGTACAGTGCCTGTATATTGACAGTATATGAGAGAAGGAAGATTTGGTTCAGCAAAACTGCGACATAGCGCGTTAAATTTCACTGTGGCGTCGAACAACTAACCTTTCTGGAGCTTTCGAGTAGCTTCCGAAATTAATAACTTGCCCCGGAGCGATATGGTATCCGACCATTGATGTCAGGTCGGCATCCAGTACCGGGCCCGCAGCTTTGGAATTAGCCGACACGGAGGCGGAAACGCTCTCACCGCCTGAAAACGAAACATCCACTCCGATTTTATCAGCAATATAGTTAACGCCCGGCGCAGGCAACGGCGATGAACCCGAAAGTCCTACAGTAGCCTGTAAAACCGAGACTGTCGGCGCGGAGCTGTATGTGACTTTTATCGAGTCTCCGGTCAGCAGATAGGTGTTGGTGCAGCACATCGAACCTATCAGCAGTCTGTGACTTAATGAAGAAACATCTTTGTCTATAATATTTCCCTGAGCATCCACCGTCGTAATATGTACGTCCGTTCCACCGGTAATTGTTATATCAATGGGCGTTCCGACATAATATCTCACTCCCGAGGAAGGGCAGTTGAGCTTGCCGACTTCGGCTCCCGCCGTGGGATAGGTACCATCTAAAAAAGGAAACGGTATTTGTCCGCCAAACGGCGTCTCGATCATAACCGACTGCGGTACCGATTGAATAATGCCGCTGTTTCCCATATTGAAAGCAAGGCACGATTTTTCCAAGCGAGAATCGTCATTGCTTATTGCAGTAATATCAGAGCTGAAATACGAGGGCCAGTTATAGAAGTAATTAATTTCAATGTAAGCGTTTTTATATAAATAAACCAAAGGATTTTCATACATTCGTCCTTTATTGAGCGATTCATAATTGAGGCGATGTATTGTATTTCCGCGGCCATACGAAGTGTTGAATGCTACGGCAAGACCGGTGGAACCGTATACGATCAGCTCATCTATTTCGTTAAGCCACGCACTCTGAAACAGGATTCCTCTAAAGCACCCGAACATCATCAACTTGCTTATTTTTACACAATCGTACCCTATTATGGATTCCCACACAGGTCCGGAGCCGCCGTGGGCAAAAATATAAAGGGAACCGATATTACAGTCGCTACCGCCGCCGTAATTGCCACCCTGACAGTTAAGCGCCATGAACGGATTATTTGCATAATCGACCTGCGGCTGACCCTCCTCCAGCCAACCATACGGAAGGAACATAAAATTGTCCAGTCTTAGGTTTGCGCCATAAAGGTCTGTTAAGCCGTAAACGGCCACCGAATTTGAAACAGTACCCCAGGCTGGCATCAAAGCAAGGTTTTCAAACCGCGTCTGCCCAATGGCGTTGATCACTCCGCCCGCAGGTTCCGGTTTGACCCTTACAAATATTGAAGGCGAATACCAGCACCTTACATTTGTTTGTATTCCTGCGTCCTCGGTTAGCGTCAAGGTGTTACCGGTAGCATTAACCGATGCGACAATGTAGGAATTATTATTGATATAGAAAGGTTGGCTGACCCAATTCACGTCAAAAATGTAATTTCCGGACCTTTTTATTACTGTTAAGCCGTCAGTGTCACAGGTGCCGCACCACGGAGATGTGTTCCAGGACGGCGTGCTCCTGAATTGTGTGCCGGCGGTCGGCGTGACGGTCGCATTGGAAATATTGAACTCAATGTTTGGAATCCCTTCTCCATTAACAAAAAAGTTGACCTTGTACGGAATACGAATCGGATTTCCAATCCAAAAGGTACCAAATGCAATCAAAGTAATAGATTCATATCCCTTCGATACCGCATCATCAATCAGCCTCTGAATTAACTTCTCATCGGTATAATTTGAGCTTGAGCCGCTGCAAACACCGTCAGCCCATAACTTTTGATCTGCCATAGCATTTGAGCCTGCAATGACAATCGTTACCGACCGACCGCATAAAGACTTGGAATTGTTTTCGATTTCCTGCTTTTGAGTTTTAAACAGGGAAAACCACATTTTTCTCACCTCATCATATATTGATTGCGTCCAGATTCTCAGTTGAATAGACGACTGTTAATAACAGGATTCTATTGTAAATACCTACACAGATATCTACTTTATCTTCTGTAATGTAGTATATGCTGAGGGTTTCTCATCCGACACTGTCCTATTTTCCACGCACCCATCTGCTTCTCAAATTAGTAGATGGTGAGCCGTTCTGCCAGCTTCGGATACCGTACCCTTTTCCATGGTAAATCCGAGATTGTATACCGCGATGCTGTTCCCGTAGCATTTTGACAGATTTTCAACCCTGATAGCTTCGTTCATATAGACCTCCTTCTTTTTACGGTAAAAATATAACACCAAACAAAAGTCTGGTGTTATAATGTAGGGTTAAGATTTTTGATTTTTACTTCCGATAAAAGGTCTCTGATAGAAAGCGCGTTTCTTTTCGCGTCATTCAAGGATATTGCCAGCTTATCGCAGGCGGAAATTATGTCTTCGTTCTGCCCGGGTATGCTTAGCGCCGCATCTATATCGGCGGCACAATCATTATCCAGCGTATTGAGCATTCGTAAAATCGCGGATAATGAATAGTTGGAGCATCTTAATGTGCGTATGATTTTGAAGCGACGGATATCTTCATCCGTATACATTCGGTAGCCGTTATCCGTTCTTTTTATTTTATCAGACCGTTCATTCCCCAGTTCCCAAGAGTATCCATAGTAACACCGAGCAGTAAAGACACTTCCTTGCGTTTCAAACGAACAGCTTTGCGGCCTGGTTTATCAGCGCAAATGTCTTTTACAATATTTACGGCTTCGCCGGCATACGCAATCTCCGAGTCGATTTGACGATTGTATTCGTCGGTCAAGTGTAACGCCGTATCGAAGTCGCATTTTGCCGTTATCTTGATAATACTCATTGCCTTTTTATGAAGCCCGTTTTGCAAAACCTCTGTCCGTAAAGCGGTTCTTGCTATTTTGAACTGATAAATATGTAAATCCGTAAAAACCCCGTATCCGTTTTTCTTTCGTGCCGGTGCCGTGATCATGCCCCATTCTTCATACAGTCTGACGGTGTTGGGGTGAATACCGATAATTCTCGCGACAGCAGTCGTGCTGTATGTCTCTTTCATTCAATCCACCTCCTGTTATAATGAATTTGCCTTCCGGAGACAGCAAACCGGTTGTACACGGCAGGTTGTCATTCCTAAGCTACAGTTGAAGGGCAAAATGGACTGACGAGCACCTCCTTGGACTAACATGTCCGTTGCAAAGACAGCCATCCATCCTTAAATTATAGCGTTCGGTTTAAGCAGGTTAAGCTACCACGAACTACGTGCAACGCTCGCATCACCAAACAGATTTAATCGGCAATGAGTAAAGGATGGTTCCCGTTTCAGCAAATTCAAAATGCAGGAAAATTGTAAATGCATGCAGTAGGAATCGATGTTTCAAAAGGCAAAAATATAATCGCAGTCATGTTGCCTTTTGGAGTAGTAGTAGCTTCGCCTTACGAAGTCTGTCACACCGAGAGTGAACTCAGTGAACTGGCAAGCTTTCTGAAAAGCCTTCCCGGTGAGACTAAAGTGATCATTGAGACGCTCGCCATCGATTGCTGTTCTGTATGCTACAACTCTTTTTTTGTTTTAATCATAATAAAAAGTCATTGTCAAACATTCAGCAAAGATGTATGTCCTCTCCCCTGAATTCAACGGACAGACGAATCGTCTTTTTTCATCAAATCGCCCACTGTAATCTTATCAAAATAATCATTTGCAATTTTTTCAAACTCACGCCACATGGAAAGAGTGCGACATTGGCTGGCACGTTCGCATGGTTCAGAACCAGCGGAAAGGCAAGCGACCGGAGCGAGATCACCTTCGGTAATTCTCAATATATCCCCGACCCTATATTCATTCGGCTCTTTTGTCAAACGGTATCCGCCGCCTTTTCCGTGAGTTCCGTCAAGGAGTTCAGCTTTTGTAAGCTCCGCCATAATACGTTCCAAATACTTTACCGAAACCGCCTGTCGATCCGCGATGTCTTTCATGGGAATATAGTTTCCGTCAGTGTGTTCTGCCAAGTCGATTATAACACGCAGAGCATAGCGTCCTCTCGTCGATATCATCATATATAACCACCTCCGAATATTATACTCGTTCTTAATAATTATAACACAAGTTTCAATTTTTTACAACCGTTCCGCCACCGATAACAACATCACCATCATACAGAACCGCCGCCTGACCGGGCGTTATCGCTCTTTGCGGTTCATCAAATATGATTTTCACGTTTCCGTCGGATCGTGGAAAGACGGTTGCGTATTGTTCGGGTTGCCGATAACGTATTTTTGCTTTACAACGAATCGGTTGTAACGGTACTTCACCGGATATCCAATTAAAGTCTTCTGCCACAAAAGTATCGTCATATAAGTCTTTTTCCAAGCCGAGGATAACGGTATTTGTTTCGGCAGATATAACGCATACATAATGCGGACACGGTAGGGACAACCCTAACCCTTTATGTTGACCGATAGTGTAATGAATAATTCCGCGGTGCTGCCCGAGGACATTCCCGTTTATGTCATGGAACTCACCAGGTTCAGATTTTTTACAGGAATGCAGTTCCACAATATCAGCATATTTTCCGTTCGGCGCAAAACAAATATCTTGACTGTCCGGTTTTTCCGCATTGACAAAACCAGATTGCTTGGCAATCTTTCTCGTTTCCGTTTTATGTAATCCGCCAAGAGGAAAGAGAGTGTGAGCAAGTTGTTTTTGTGTCATAGCATACAGAACATAGCTTTGGTCTTTGGCTTCGTCCAATGCTTTTTTTAATACATATTTATCGTTTACTCGCTCGATTCTTGCGTAATGACCGGTGGCTATGAACTCACAGTTTAATATGATTGCCCGTTGATACAGTTTGTCAAACTTCATATGCCGGTTACAGTCTATGCAAGGATTCGGCGTTATCCCGGATTCATAACTGCTAACGAATTTTCTGATAATCTTTTCTTTGAAGTCTTCAGTGAAGTTAAAAACATAATACGGCATCTGTAATCCTAATGCCACGCTTCGGGCATCTTCCACATCATCAAGAGAACAGCAAGTATACGACTTTGAAATTCCGACATCTTCATTATCATAAAGTCGCATGGTACACCCGATACAGTCGTAACCCTGTTCTTTCAATAATTTTGCAGTAACACTGGAATCAACTCCACCACTCATTGCAACCAATACTTTAGGCATAGCTGTGATTACCGTTCGGCTCATCTGAGTTGTTGCTGCATTGTCTGCGTAGATCATTCTTATATATTTCTCCTTTAATCTGAAAACAAAGGTGTGGAAAGATACCGGTCGCCCGTGTCAGGAAGAATAACAACGATGTGCTTTCCTTCGTTTTCGGGGCGTTTGGCAAGTTCAACCGCCGCCCATACAGCCGCGCCAGAGGAAATACCGACCAACACACCTTCTATCTGCCCGATAAGCTTTCCGGTTGTGAAAGCATCCTCATTCGTAACGGTGATGATTTCATTGTAAATGCCGATATCCAGCACATCGGGAACGAATCCCGCTCCGATACCCTGAATCTTATGTACTCCTGCTATTCCCGTAGAGAGAACCGCAGAGGTAGCGGGTTCAACAGCAACTACTTTAATTTTACTACTCTTAGATTTCAAATATTTTCCGGCACCTGTTACCGTGCCACCGGTTCCGACACCTGCCACGAATATATCCACTTCTCCTTCGGTGTCTTCCCAGATTTCGGGACCAGTTGTTTCAAAATGTGCCGCCGGATTTGCGGGATTGACGAACTGACCGGGAATAAAGCTGTCGGGGGTTTCTGCGGCGAGTTCCTCAGCTTTGGTAATCGCGCCCTTCATGCCCTTTGTGCCTTCGGACAATACAAGTTCCGCACCGTATGCTTTCATCAGTTGTCTGCGCTCCACCGACATGGTTTCGGGCATTACGATGATAATACGATACCCCCTTGCGGCGGCGACAGAGGCAAGACCGATTCCGGTATTTCCGCTTGTCGGCTCAATAATAACCGATCCGGGCTTCAATCTGCCGGATGCTTCGGCATCATCAATCATCTTCTTTGCAATTCTGTCCTTGACAGATCCTGCTGGGTTGAGATATTCAAGTTTGGCAATAATTTTTGCTTTTAAACCGTATTCTTTTTCAATGTGAGTGAGTTCCAGAAGAGGTGTTTTACCGATGAGCTGGTCTGCTGATGTATAAACTTTTGACATGATTCTTATCTCCTTAATTATTTTGATTGAATTGAAAAACTTGTCATCAACATCGAAAACCCGATGTTAAGTTGCGGATTATGTTCCATATTTACCATTTGATAAACCCCGTTTTCTTAGACAGCCGCGAATCCTTTTTCAAGGTCAGTAATAATATCGTCAATGTGTTCGGTACCGATGGAAAGACGAATAGTATTCGGTCTGATTCCCTGAACGGCAAGTTCCTCAGCCGACAGTTGAGAATGCGTGGTGGTTGCGGGATGAATCACAAGGGATTTCACATCCGCAACATTGGCAAGAAGAGAAAATATTTCAAGACTGTCGATAAATTTATATGCTTCCGCCTGACCGCCCTTGATGTCAAAAGTGAAGATGGACGCGCCGCCGTTCGGGAAATACTTCTCATACAGCGCATGGTCAGGATGATCGGCAAGGGACGGATGGTTTACTCGTTCAACCTTCGGATGGCTTGCAAGATATGCGACAACCTTTTTCGTATTCTCTACATGACGATCAAGACGGAGTGAAAGCGTTTCCACACCTTGCAGAAGCAGAAATGCGTTGAACGGAGAGATGGATGCACCGGTGTCACGCAGAAGAATCGCACGGACATAGGTGACAAACGCTGCTTTTCCGGCAGCGTCGGTAAAACTTACCCCATGGTAGCTGGGATTCGGCTCGGAGATGGGAGCGTATTTACCGGAAGCTTTCCAGTCAAAATTGCCGGAATCCACGATAATACCGCCAAGCGTCGTGCCGTGACCGCCGATGAATTTTGTTGCGGAATGAACCACGATATTCGCACCGTGCTCAATGGGACGAATGAGGTAGGGTGTGCCGAAGGTATTGTCGATGACCAGCGGGATGCCATGACAGTGTGCGATTTCCGCAATTGCATCAATATTGGGAATATCTGAATTAGGGTTCCCGAGCGTTTCAAGATAAACAGCTTTGGTATTGTTCTGAATCGCTTTTTCCACTTCCTTCAGGTTGTGTGCGTCAACAAAAGTGGTTGAGATGCCATATCTCGGCAAGGTATGGGCAAGCAGATTGTAACTGCCGCCGTAAATCGTTTTCTGTGCGACAATATGTTCACCCTCCGTGGCAAGAGCTTCTATCGTATAAGTGATTGCCGCAGCACCCGAAGCGGTGGCAAGTGCCGCAACTCCGCCTTCCAATGCTGCAATACGCTTTTCAAATACGTCCTGGGTGGAATTTGTCAGTCTGCCGTAGATGTTTCCGGTGTCCGCAAGGCCAAATCGTGCTGCTGCGTGAGCACTGTCACGAAAGACATAAGCGGTTGTCTGATATATCGGGACGGCTCTCGAATCGGTAGCGGGATCGGGCTGCTCCTGCCCTACATGGAGCTGAAGGGTTTCAAATTTATAGCCTGACATAATCGTTATTTCCTTTCGTTCATATAAATGTGAGTTGTTCTTTCTTACTGTAACTGAAACACATTCACATTCGTCCGAAACGGAAGTTTGCTCTCACGAGTTTTTGAAAATAATTCATAGTGTACTCCTTGACAAAAAAATAACCGAATAGCTCAGATAAGCTATCCGGTTAAACAAGTGTAAAGTGAAAACAGGACTGTCCTGTTCTCATCCTTCGGAAAGCTCTCATAAATTATATATGGCAAAATCAGTATACATACAGTTGTACATACACATTTCCGAATTCACCATAATGTTTTAAAATCTTCGTCATGATAATACTCTTCTTTTATTTGTATACCTGTTTGGTAGGTTGTTTGTATTATAGCACGAATAGCCTACCTTGTCAATAGGTAATTGCAAACTAAACCATATTATTTATATTCGTTCATGAAAGTGTGCAAAACACAAGATAAATAAAAAAAGCCCATCGAAGTAAACTGAACAAGTCCAGTAAAAACGGACAATGAAAAAGAGCCTCCTATGGTATAATAGAAGAAATTGGGCTTATCTTCCTGCCGCTCGAGGGATTTGTGTTCATGATACCGTGCTACATTTTCTTCAAGTTCGGACTTCGCAGGTACAAATCGACAGGCTCGTGAAAGGCTCCCGCGATGAAAAGAGGAGAAAATCAACGAATTACTCAACTCCAAAAGCATAATAGTCCAAACACGATATAAGTTCCATTGTGTTTTGGCGGAGCAAAATCAAATATTTTTATTTTGCCTCTGAACCTTTTCATATTGGGTTATACTTTTTTATTTTTCGTTGTTCCTCCAACAAGGGGGCATACAACCGCTGAGTACCGTCAATTGATAAAACTTGATACTACGCCAAAAATCAAGATGCCGGTGTCAAATGCACACCCTGAATCTTGCTTTTTCAGTACCTGTAACGGTTTTTAAATGCAAAATAAAAAAGATTCCATAACGGCAATTTTATCATTGCCGTTATGGAATCGTGGCGGAGAGGATGGGATTCGAACCCATGTGACGTTGCCGTCAAACGGTTTTCAAGACCGCCTCGTTATGACCTCTTCGATACCTCTCCGAGCGGGGGTCTTGCCCCCGTACTTTGTTATATTATCATATATTCACGCAGTTGTCAAGATGAAATTTTTACTTTTTATCATTATTGCGCCATTGCACCGAGTAATTCAGACGCCATACGAATCACTTTATCTCCGGCAGCTTAGCGAAGCTTGCTTCAAGCTCCTCATCCGTTGGGATGTAGCTTGACATCTCTCCGTTGTTGTACATCTCGTACGCCTTCATGTCAAAATATCCGGTTCCCGTAAGTCCGAACACGATCGTCTCCTCGCGCCCCGTTTCCTTACAGCGCATCGCTTCATCTATCGCCGCGCGTATCGCATGTGCGCTTTCCGGCGCGGGAAGTATGCCCTCGACTCTCGCGAACTGTACCGCCGCGTCGAATACATCGGTCTGTCTGACTGATACTGCCTCCATGTAACCATCGTGATACAGTCTGGACAGCGTGCTGCTCATACCGTGATAACGCAGTCCGCCCGCGTGATCTGACGACGGGATGAAGTCGCAGCCGAGCGTGTACATCTTCGCCATCGGACACACCTTGCCTGTATCGCAGTAATCGTATGCAAAGCGTCCGCGTGTAAAGCTCGGACACGACGCAGGCTCCACAGCAATAATACGGTAGTCCGCCTCGCCGCGCAGCTTCTCGCCCATGAACGGTGCGATAAGTCCGCCGAGGTTCGAGCCGCCGCCCGCACAGCCGATGATAACGTCCGGCTTTATACCGTATTTGTCAAGCGCCGCCTTCGTCTCAAGTCCGATGACCGACTGATGCAGCAGCACAAGATTCAAAACACTTCCGAGCACGTAGCGGTAACCGTCGGTATGTGTCGCTGCCTCGACCGCCTCCGATATCGCACAGCCGAGACTTCCGCTCGTTCCGGGATGCTCGGCAAGAATCCTTCTGCCGACTTCGGTTTCACTTGACGGCGACGGTGTGACCGATGCGCCGTATGTGCGCATCACCTCGCGTCTGAACGGCTTCTGTTCGTATGATACCTTGACCATATATACCTTGCAGTCAAGTCCGAAGTAGGAGCATGCCATCGACAGCGCCGTACCCCACTGACCGGCTCCTGTCTCCGTAGTCACGCCGCGAAGCCCCTGCTTCTTTGCGTAATACGCCTGCGCAATCGCTGAATTCAACTTGTGACTTCCGCTGGTATTGTTGCCCTCGAATTTGTAGTAAATCTTTGCCGGTGTCTGCAATTTCTCCTCAAGGCAGTATGCTCGCACAAGTGGCGACGGGCGGTACATCTTGTAGAAATTGCGAATCTCCTGCGGGATTTCGATGTAGCGGCTGTCATTGTCAAGCTCCTGTGCGATAAGCTCATCACAGAACACGGGGGCGAGATCGGCGGGGGTTACCGGTCTCATCGTTGCCGGATTAATCAGCGGTTCGGGCTTTACCTTCATGTCGGCGCGGACGTTGTACCAGCTCTGCGGCATCTCATTTTCCTCGAGAAAGATTTTGTAAGGGAGTTTTTCGTTTGTCATAATGCGACATCCTTTCTTCGGGACGGTATAAAAAAACCCGTCCCAGTAATAAAATACTGCTGGGACAGGATAAATCCTGCGGTGCCACCCGGCTTGACGCTTATGCGCCCACCTTTATGCGTACTGTCATACGCCCCGCGCTGATAACGGATGCGGAGTCCGTCGGCCGCTACTCGCTCACGCTTTCGTGCCGCCCTCATAAGTCCATTCACCTGTTCACGCTTACCGGCTCACACCGCCCCGGCTCTCTGAGAAGCTTCACACAGGCTAATACTCTTAATCATAGGTTTATAATATTGCTTACGCATATTATATCGGGATACTAAGAATTTGTCAACAGGATTTATGGAAAATTTTTATACTTTTTTCGCGATCACATTTCCGGTGACATTGCACGGTTGATATAAGCCTTTATTTCCTCGCTGTCGCCTACCTGGTAGACGTAGCTGTCATTTCCGCCCTCGGTGAGCACCGTTTTACCTTCCTCGGTAATGCGGACACTGACCCCGTGCTTCACATCCCAGAAGCCCATACCGCCGTACAGTGCGAACAGTACGACTGCCTGATCCCAGCTGTTGCGAAGTCCTTCGGGGCCTTCATTCAACAGAAAATAGCTATCGCGTACGGGGTAGTTTTCGTCGCAGTCGCGCAGGCTTTCACCGGTTATTATGCATCCGCCTACATTGTTGCCGACGTATACCGTAGGAAGATGCAGCTCGTTTATCACGTACATTGATGATTCGGAATCCGCGCGGATATTCCATTCAAGGTTGTTCGGGTCACAGAAGCAGCATGCTCCCGCGACGTACTCGCACACATTCTCGCGGAACAGTTCAAGCCCGCTTTTCGGGCTGATATCGTCTGCGCCCGTGTGCAGCAGTTCGAACAGTGTCGTCATAGGTCCCGTTGACATGAATGTTATGTCGCGGGCACCGTTATTCGCAAAGATACGGCGGAGTATGCGCACGTTGCTCTCAAGCTTCGGAAACTCGCGTCCCTTGAAATACTTTTCGGCAGGCGCCTTAGTTACATCGTGATAATAGTATTCGGTCATCTTGTTGTTTTCAAGGTTGATTCCGATTTCAACGTCACTAACTCCAAAGTATTCGGCGATTGCGGCAATACAGTACGCGCCGTAGTGATCGCCGATTGCGTGAGTTATCGCGAGGCACTTGCATTCGCCTCTCTTATGCGCCTTGAGTACTATCGCCGCCGCTGCCGCGTCATCGCAGTCGCTGCCGAGATCGTGGTCGAGAATAACTTTCTTCATTATTAATACCTCACTGGTTAAAATTAATTTTCAGACGACGGCGCAACGTTTTTATATAAAACGAGATAAAAACGGTCAGCGCTATGTCGTAGATGACAAAAAATACGTTTGCCGCAATGTACGTTATCACACCTATTGTCATGCCGGAATCGGTGTGGAACAGATACACAGCCGCAAAATATGCCGCGGTCAGTACCGCGTTGAAAAACACGAGCTTTATCGCCCATGACGGGATTTTGGGCAAACGCTCAACATAGCTTTTTACTATCGGGTAGATGCCGCCGAACAGCGCGTACTCAAGTGCGGCGAATTTATCCGGCAGAAGCAGCAGACACAGCGCACTTCCGACTATCCACAGGCTCCACGGATACATCCCGCCAAATTCTATGACCATGAACGATACCGCAAGCGATGATACCACCATTGCGGTAAGGTCGAGTACCCCAGTCAGCGTTCCGACAAACATAAAAACGAATGAAAGCGCGGCAAAAATCCCACAGAATACCACGCCTTTTGTTCTGAATGAAATACTGCTTTTCATATCCGGATCAGCAGCACGGAATCAGATCGCCGCCCATGCATTCGCAGCAGCAGTCGGCGCAGATGAGCGATGAGCAGCAGTCGCATGCGTTCGCACCGTTACCGCCGCCGAATGTCGTATACGGCTGTCCGAAGCTGCCGGTGCGCGTCCTCATCTGATCGCGCGCGTTACTATATTCACGGTTTGTCGGATCCATATAGCAGGCGGTATCAACGTACCGCTGAGCGTCATAAAAGCTGCCCTTCTGCATCATTACGCAGCCCATCAGGAAGTTCCACTCCGCGTCGCGCTCTGCCGGATCGACCGCGCCGAGCATCGCCTCGGCCTCCGCTACGCGGCGCTGATTTATAAGCACGCGCACCTGCGAATACTTGCCGCCGGCGTTCGTGTTCGTGTAGTACGAGCCGCCGTAGGATGAGCCGGTGCTCTGACCGCTTCTCTCCTTCTGGATGGTGTCGTACGCCTCGTTTATTTCCTTCATCTTCTCGCTCGCGAGGTCGGCAAGATCGGAGTCGGCGTAGTTGTCGGGGTGATATTTCTTCGCAAGTATTCTGTACGCCTTTTTTATTTCCTCATCGGTCGCGTTTCTCGATACACCGAGAACAACATACGGATCCTTCATTTATATCTCCTTAGTCCGGTTTTCATTTGTCAGATATATTATCAGTGCCGTCTTCGCCGAGAAATATCCGCTTTGCGATGTCCGGCAGTCCGAGGTATACTATGTTTTTTACAATTGCCTCACTGTTTCGCCAGTCACCGAAGTCGATCAGGTTAACCGCCGCCTCAAGCTTCATCAGCTCAAGCACAGTCGCCTGATACAGCTCCTCGCCGACCTTTGACGCAAGCATGTACTTTTTGTTTTTGTCATGCGTCTTTTTGTCTGCCGCACGCGTGATTTCTGCAATTGCCGATTTACTGTGCACCAGCAGCAGCGGATTGTATCGTCCGCGCTGTGCGTCATCGGAAATATCGTCCGCCGCGTCGAGCACATAGATTATCTTGCCGGTCACGCGTCCGATCTCTGCGGCGATGCGCGCATTTGTGCCGTCAAGTCCGTACGAGAACAACGGTGCGAGTACGTCTCCGAATGCGTCAGCCGCACCGTCAAGCGAATCGCGTTTCTCCGATTCATATACCGCAAGTTTATCAAGCCCGCGCATCACCGCATCGCAGAGTTCTGCGTCAGCCTGACTTTTTTTAAGCATCTGCCGCGCCGCCGGATACGCGAGCTTTGCACGAAGTCTCGCTCTGCCGTGTTCATCCGCGAGGTCGTCGAGAATTTTGTGATATGTCAGCACCGATGCCGCCTGAGCCGTATATTCAAGCGCCGCGTTTCTCTTCACCGCGCCGCGCTTCTTCATCGGATGTGCCATACACCGGCGACGCTCCGTTTCAGGCGCATCACCGTCAAAGACCGAACGGAGCAGTGCGAGAAACACAAAATCATAACTCAACGTAAAGCGTGAAGTGTCGCCGCATCGCGCACCCATCGTGTGACACAGCCCGCAGTACAGCGCACGGTAATATTCGTTCTGACGCACGGTAAGTTCGGCCGTGCGCGGCTTGACATAACCAAACATACGCCTCTCCTTTAGGGCACGGGGAATACGGGGTACGCGGCTTTTTTAAAAAAGCCTGGTACAAAACTTTCAAAAGGGGTCATTTCAGACAAGGTTACACCGAAATCGTCAGAATTATAACGCACGTCCGCTTGTTTACATACATTCGTTTATAACTGAACTTTGCCTGTATTCTTTTCCCCAGCTTTTCACTGAAAAGCTGGCGGATTTTTAAGGCAGAGCCTTAAATCGCTATCCGTAGATAGCGAAATCCTATGCCGTGAAGGATTCCAAAGGCAGCGCCCTTGGTCGCGTATCGCAATGCTCGAAATCCCCATAACTAGTGCCACAAACAGATTGTATCATTATAATACGTACATCGACGTAAAATCAACTGTATTAATGTGAATTTTGTTTACAGAGATACCGTTCTGCGGCATTAAGCACTTCTCCGTAACCGCCGTACAGCAGCTTCACAGCTTCATTTGCCGAAACCCAGCGGTACTGTTCGATCTCGCCCTGTCTGATATTCGGTTCTTCGCTGACCTCCGCCAGAAAGAGCACTACTTCTTTCTCAATACGGGAAGTGAGCCTGTAGCGAACGCACACTCTGAAGTCAGGCATAAATTGAGGCGTGTATCCGGCTTCTTCTCCGATCTCGCGCATTGCCGTTACAGTCTCGCTTTCTCCCGGCTCCGCGGTACCCTTCGGAAAGCTCCACGTCTGTGAGCGTTTCTGCAAAAGCAAAAGGTACTCAAAGCCGTCACCGCGTCTGCGGTATACGACCGCACCGCAGGATCTGCGAAATACACACTCTACCTTCGTTTTGTAATACTGCTCCTGAAAATGCACCGCTGCCGCAATTTCCGCTTGATCAAACTCAGTACCTACCGGTGCCGCGACAAGCTTGTCCTCCACATCATCTTCCCGATTGACGATTCCTATCACACGACCGCTGAACTCACCGATCGGTTCGGTCACACCGAGTACATATACGTCAAGCTCCTCGCCGTCTCCGCCGATTACCCCCGGAATATATCCGTAGTTTATCGGATAGGTAAGAGTATATTTTTCTTTTTTATGGACATACCCCACCGGGCGGTCAATTACAACATGCACGTCTTTCCCGAGATAGTAATTCACCTGAGCCTTGCGCTCCTCATATGTCATAACGTAACTTCCTTCCGGCGGTTTTTCACATTTTCGGGTGCGATAAGTGTATTGTATCATAGGCAAAATTCGTTGTCAAGTAGCTGCGGATCATCCCTCTTAAATACAAATGTCAAAAAATTACTTGATTTTTCAGATAAAATGTGTTATACTAACATAAGTTTGTTGATTTTTTATATCTAACATATTACGCGCAGCCGCACTCTCCACACGCTGCGCGATAAATCCGAATGGAGATTTTAATGGAAAAGCCTTGTCGGAACACTGTCCTGACTATCGTATTCATCGTCGCACTGACCGCAACCTTTTTTACCGTTAAGCTGCAGATAAACAAAGCGGCATCTGCTGAAGAAGTGACTCAGCCGGCAGCCGATGAAGCCGAAGATCAGGAGTACATGACAGAAATTAAAGAGGGCATGTTGTCGGATTTTCTTTCCGGAAGTCCGCTTTCCCGCGATATCGTACTTTCCTCGAATAGTATGCACATCGACTCATATCTTGACAGTATGGTCGAAACAGGCACGGCTGACGAGAGTGACGTTACGCATCCTGCTTCCCTTACCGACGGTTGTTATCACATCTCACTTTTCGAAAGCGAGATGTTTCTGAGTGCCGGTGCGGACAGACTTTCGCTTACAAAGGATTCGGGTGGACTTACCGCGTGCTTCAGGCTTGAGGCGGCAGGCAACTGTGCGTACAGGCTCTACGCGCTCACAGGTGACGACAGCGCGGGCCTGCCGATAGTCGCGGATACGGACGGCGGTTGCCTTAGGATTGCCGATGCCGAAAGTGAGGCGACCGAGCTTTACATCACGGCGGAGGACACGAACGACGGCACAAGATACATAACTCTCAGGAATTCCGGCGGTGTCAAGGTCGGCGCAAAAAATACCGTCGATTCTCAGTCACTTACGCTTGCATCAAGCTGGGACGCGTCTCTGTCGCTTAAATGGACATTAAAGAAAGCAACGACACTGTCGCCGAGCGGCGCTGAAGTCGCCATGTATCCGGCAGATATGCTGTATGTGACGCAGGACGCCTTTACGGGTGACTCGCACGTAAATCAAAACGCCATCGACATCAAAACCTATGTCAGCTCATCAATTTTCGCACCCTTCTCCAGCAGAATCGTCGAGATAATGCCGCAGTACGGCAATACTGTATTCCTCGAAAGCCTCGGCAAGGTGCTTTACGCCGACGGAACATACGACTACATGACCGTAGCGTTCATGCACGATGACGACATCTCCGACATACCGCTCGGACGCGTGCTGTATCAGGGTGAATACTTCTACGATATGGGCGTCGCGGGTGTCGCGGAGGGCAGTCACGTACACATATCCGTGTTCCGCGGTCAGTATGATGAATCAATGGCGCTTACCGGAATCGTCGACTCCTCTATATTCGCCGAAAACGCGTTCACGGTACAGTCAGGCATCTACGTCCGCAGTACGGGCGGCATCGACTGGACTTGGACCGAGGAATGATCTGCAAACCAATATTCGTAAAGCGGAAAAATTATATTTTTTCCGCTTTTCTGTTGACATTCAACCCGTTTGATGGTATAATAACGGACTGAACGGGTTCATGCCCGTCTCTCTGCTGACGGTAAATTCTAACATGCTGTCAGTCAAAGTCCATAGGGAGGTGTAATAATTATGGAAAAGGTTTTAAACTCTTACGAAACTCTGTTCATCATCGACGCCACACTCGCGGATGACGCGATCGCGGCTTTGAAGGACAAGTTTACCAAGCTCATCGCCGACAACGGTACTATTACCGACGTCAACGAGTGGGGCAAGCGCAGACTCGCTTATCCCATCAACGATCAGAATGAGGGCTATTATGTGCTCGTCAACTTCGAGGCTGAAGGCACATTCCCCAGCGAGCTTGAGCGTATCTTCGGTATCACCGAGGGAATTATGCGTTCGATCGTTATCCGTCACGAAGATGCCAAGGCAGCAGCAGAAGTCAAGGTCGCTGACGAAGTAAAAGCAGACGACGACGCCAAGGCGACCGACGACGCTGAAGCGTAACGTCGAAAATATTTCTAAAGGAGGCATTTTTATGGCAAACTTCAATTTCAACAAGGTCATCCTCGGCGGACGCCTTACGGCTGATCCCGAATTGAAAACTACCCCGACCGGTATTTCCGTCACGACATTTTCGATAGCGGTAAACCGCAGGTACACCAGCAAAAATGCCGAAGAGCCGCAAGCGGATTTCTTTAATGTGACCGCATGGCGCACAACTGCAGAGTTTATCACACGTTATTTCAGACGTGCAAGCTCGATATGCATTGTCGGATATGTCCAGACGAGAAACTGGGTCGACAATCAGGGACAGAAGCGCTATGCAACGGATATCGTCGCCGACGAAGCATTCTTCGTTGACGCGAAGTCCGAAAGCCCGCTTGCAGTACAGCAGTCCGCCGGCGCACCGGCGCAGGCTGCGTATGTACCGGAAAATTACGGCGCACCCTCGTACTCCGGAACAAATCAGACCGGAGCACCTAAATTCGAAGAAGTCGCAGACGACGAAGATCTGCCCTTCTGATCTGATTTAAAATTTGAATTACGGAGGTTTTAATACCATGGATACAGAAGAAAAAGCTGTAGAGACTGTCGAAGCGACAGTTGAGGCTCCGGTTGCCGCACCCGCTCAGAGTGCCGCTCCCGCTACTGGAAATACCGAGCATACCCACAGAGAATATAACCGCGAGGGCGGTTACAATCGCGAAGGCGGTTACAATCGCGAAGGTGGCTACAACAGAGACGCACGCGGCGCACGCGGCAACAACCGCAAGAGAAAGAAGGTCTGTGCCTTCTGCGCCGAGAAGGTCGATCACATCGACTACAAGGACACGCTTCGCCTGAGAAAGTTCGTCAGCGAAAGAGCTAAGATTCTGCCCCGCAGAATCACCGGCACGTGCGCTAAGCATCAGCGTCAGCTTACTGTCGCTATCAAGCGCGCCCGCCACGTCGCTCTCATGCCCTACATCAGCGACTGATTAAGGTAATAAAGCACACAACGGACAGTTGCAGATTTTCTGCCGCTGTCCGTATGTTTTTTCGGTGGAAATTGCTTATTTCATCCGAACCGAGGACGGAAAATTTATTGATGAAGTGTGGATTCCCGTCAGGAAGAAATAACAATCGTCCCGCGGTAATTGCTGTGCCCCTCCCCTGCATCGTCAGCTGTACGCAAACCAATGTGTGCCATACTCAGAATGCGACAGCACTCAGACGTACGCAGACAGGTAACCGAAACTGATACTAATATGCAAAGATAAGACCGCATGTAGAGTGCGGTTTTCTTTGCAGGTAAGCCATCGATACCGGCTGACATAAGAAGGGGGCTTCGGGGAAATCCTTTCTCCCAGAACGGCTTTTACTTACTTTGCTCCGCAGAAACGTAACAAGAAAAAGCGGATACAAGAGAAGTAAACGGGTATCGGCGGGACGTCACTGAGGCCATCCCCTGCGATATGTCTGAATCAACCGACAAAACGGTCGAGACCGTTCCCTGCATTATCGCGGCAGCAAGCAAACATAAATAGTTCCAAAATCCCGAAAAACATTTTTGTTTTTCGGGATTTTTTAAGGTGATAGACTTATCATAACCTCAGAAAGTGAGGGATACATGATGCAGAACCTTCAGATATTTGAACGCACAGAGAAAAAATATCTTCTGAATGAAGAAAAGAAAAACGCGTTCATTTCCGCTGTCGGAAAATATATCACGGCTGACCCGCACGGCGTAAGCACGGTGTGCAGCATCTACTTTGACACCGCTAATCACCTCCTCGTGCGTCAGTCAAACGAGAAACCTGTATATAAGGAAAAGCTCAGGCTCCGCAGCTACGGTGTGCCGGAAAAGGATTCGACGGTATTTCTGGAGCTTAAGAAAAAGTTCCGGGATGTCGTCTATAAGCGGCGCGAGATGATGACGCTCGGTGAGGCCGAGGAGTACATCGCTCACGGTAAATCGCCGAAGGATTCGCAGATAATGCGTGAAATCGGCTGGATGATGGACTTCTACGGCGGACTTCATCCGGCGGTGATGCTCTCCTGCAGGCGCGAGGCATACTATGCCAACTGCGACGAAAATCTGCGCTTCACCTTCGACTCAGAGCTTCTGTTCCGCGACGACGACCTGCATCTTGAAAGCGGAGTTCACGGCAAAAAGCTCTTACCTGACGAGATGTGCGTCGCCGAGATAAAAACAAACGGCGCAATGCCGCTCTGGGTCACCGACGCGCTCGACCGACTTGAAATTTACCCTGTATCATTCTCAAAATACGGCACAGCTTACAACGAATATATTATCAAGGAGAACACATATGCCTGACCTTATCTCAAATCCGATTTTTACCGACACCTTTACCTTCGGCGACTACCTTATCTGCACCGCCGTGTCAATCATTCTCGGCGTGCTTACCGCGCTTGCCGCGTCATACAAAACCGAAAGCAGCAAGAGCTTTCTCGTCTCCCTCATCGCGCTTCCGCCGATCGTCCAGACCGTCATAATGATCGTAAACGGCAACATCGGCACGGGACTTGCGGTGATGGGTGCGTTCAGCCTTATCCGCTTCCGCTCGGCTCAGGGAAGCGCGCGAGAGATCGCATACATCTTCCTGACGATGGCGGCGGGACTTGCGTGTGCGGGAGGCTACATCGGCATCGCCGCGGTGTTCACGCTGATAATGTGCGCAGTGATCATGGTGCTCGCGCGCATCCGTTTTACCGCGTCCGACGCGGTCGGCATGAAGGAGTTGAAGATCACGGTTCCCGAAAGCCTGAACTACTCACATTCGTTCGACGATGTTTTTCAAAAGTATACCTCATCCGTGCGACTCATGTCGGTCAAGACGAGCAACATGGGAAGCCTCTACAAGCTGTTCTACCGCGTCACGCTGAAAAGCAGTGAGGATGAATTCGAATTCATCAACGAGCTGCGGTGCCGCAACGGAAATCTTGAGATTTCACTCGGCTTCGCACCCGAGAATACTGAGGGGTTATAATAATGAAAAAATGTACGAAGCTTCTCTGCCTTACCGTCGCGGTGCTTGCCACGCTTGCGATGATATTCGGTTGCACGTCGGGAAATCTCAGTCAGATAAATGAGTCGGACGATTCCGATGAATCTGTTACGGTGACACAGACCGCAGCATCGGCAGTCATCGACGGGTTTGACATGTCCTTCTCCGACCGCGACCTTGACCCGTCATATTCAGAAAGCGGCTCGACGAAGATCACTTTCTCCGACACAGGTACAATAGTGGCGGGTAACGGCGCGGTGGCTGACGGATGTAGCGTCACGGTGTCCTCTGAGGGAACATACATCATCAGCGGATCGTGTGGTGACGGCTGCATCAGGGTGGACGCGGGTGATAATGACAAGATTCAGCTTGTGTTCTCGTCGCTCACGCTTACGTCCGCGTCCGCCTCCCCGCTGATCGTCGCGAATGCCGGCAAGGTGTTTCTGACGCTTGCCGACGGAAGCACAAGTTCACTTACGGACGCGTCGGACTACGAGCTCACGGTAAACGAATCGACTGTCGATGCGGCGATATTCTCGAAAGCTGACCTTACGATAAACGGTGGGGGTGCTCTTACGGTAAACGGGCAGTACAAACACGGCATCGTATCAAAGGATGACCTTGTTATCGCAGGCGGCACGATCTCGGTCACGTCGGTCAGTACGGCTGTCGACGGCAAGAACTGCGTGAAAATGACCGGATGTACGGTAAATGTCGATTCCGGTACGAACGCGATACGCAGCACGAATGAGGATGATACCTCGTGCGGCTTTGTGTACATCGCGGACGGCACGTACAACATCACCGCGGGAACCGACGGAATCAGCGGCGTGACCTGCGTGGCTATATGCGGCGGTACGTTGAACATCACCTCCGGCGGCGGTTCGGCTAACGCTTCCTACGGTGCAAATCAGAATGAGGACTGGGGCATGTGGGGCGGCGGTATGGCAGGCGGAATGCACGGCGCTCAGCCTGGTATGGACGGCAGTATGCCTGATACGGGAAGCGATATGCCCTCTGATTTTCCCGCAAATATGCCGACCGATGCCCCGACCGACTTCTCCACCGATATACAGGGCGGCAGTGCTCCTGTCATGCAGCAGCCGACCTCGGATACATCGCCAGCCACCTCTGACGCAACATCGACAAGCGCCAAAGGAATCAAATGTGATAATGATATAGTCATTTCCGGCGGCACGTTTACGATAGACTCCTCCGACGATTCAATACATGCAAACAACAACGTCACGGTATCGGACGGTACTATCACCATTGATTCGGGCGACGACGGCTTCCATGCTGATGCGGCGATGACGATATCGGGCGGCAATATTACGGTAAATAAAAGCTATGAGGGCATTGAAGGCTCAGAAATTGTGATATCAGGCGGCACAATTTACGTCGAGGCAAGCGACGACGGACTCAACGCGGCGGGCGGCAATGACTCATCATCTGTAAGCGGTCGTGCGGGAATGAATCCTTTCGACGCCGATTCGTCGAAGTCACTGACTATCTCCGGTGGCTATCTTGTAATCAACGCGTCGGGGGACGGCCTTGACTCAAACGGCACGCTCACGGTAACGGGCGGTGTAACGCTCGTCAGCGGTCCGACAAATGATGGCAACAGTGCGCTCGACTACGGCTCGGACGCGACGATATCAGGTGGCGTACTTCTTGCGGCAGGCAGCAGCGGAATGGCAGAGAGCTTTTCCGATTCGTCCGCTCAGGGTACGATTATTACCGATGTCACTTCTCAAAGCGGCGGTACGACTGTCGCACTGTTTGACGGGGACGGCAGGGTGCTCGTTTCCTTCACTCCGATGAAGCAGTTTACGAATATTGTGGTGAGCACGCCTGATATCACATCGGGCAGCACCTACACGATATCCGCCTGCGCGGTACCGGATGCTGACTCATACGGCTACTCGACCGGCGGTACTGCCGATATTACAAAAACGCTCGCCACAGTCAATATGACTTCGCTGCATTATGGCACATCCGGCGGTATGGGCGGCGGTATGGGCGGCATGGGCGGCGGCAAAAACAAGAATTTCTGACACCTCCGATATAAAATAAAGGCGTATGCCGCATCGGTAATAATCGGTGCGGTATACGCTTTTTAAGTGATTACAGATAGTTTATTTCGCGGATATGCGGGGTGTGTGCTTTACAAAGCAGCCGGCGCAGTTGCGGTCAAGTTTATCGGA
>CAZMRH010000002.1:0-32143 GCA_964568705.1 uncultured Lachnospiraceae bacterium | reverse complement strand
AAGCGGAATCGAGCTGAAGTCAGAGTCGGATGCACGGCGGACTCTCTTTGTACTGCGTATGTGAAGTATATAGTAAACTGCAATAATCGCATCTATACAAAGTAGAATAATACCGACAATAAAGGCAAAATCAAAGCACATAATATGTATCTCCAGTTTTAGGATTCCCTCGTAATAACTTGTTAATCATTAATTACATTATATATCATAAATCATATATTGTCAATACAAAACTACAGATTCGGAAATAATATCGTAGAGCCGTAAAAATATAAGCCAAATATTTTGCAAGACGAATAATAAAAAGATAAAAATCATGAGTCATGCGCTGATATCGGAGTTCACATTTTCTAAAATTATAAATAATGCCATATTCGTATACACAAAAACAGGCTGCCGACCTGAGTCGACAGCCTGTTGAATACCAACGAATACCCACCGTGCCGTTATACGGGAGTTAATAAACCCTGCTTGCGCAAGGCTGGTATCCTCTCCTCTGATTTGTGCTCCCAGCGTCCGTAAAACGGGAGGTCTGCATACCCGCAGAAGAAGTCCGGATTCCATTTAATTTTTGTGGGTTTTAATTCCCGTACTCACGAACAAAGCAGGCATATTTACGAAAGTAATCCGCCGTCGGTACACATAATCAGCGTACCTCAGGCAATAGTATTATCTGCAGTGTGTGAAAAAATTATTCCTCAGGATCGTCAGCGTACTCGACGTTCATAAATTCATCCTCGAAAACGTCGGCTATACGGTCAAATTCGTCATCGTCGTCGATTGAAACAAGAATGTCTTCACCGTCGGCATCCTTTTCGCGGCGGAGTACAACATACTCAAGCTCCTGATCATCCGACGCAGCCTCGGAGCTGTCCTCGACATAGGGTGTAAGCGCGCAGTATGTCACGCCGTTGTCCTCGTATACGCCGAGCAGCTCAAACTGTTCTTCCTTGCCGTCCTCATCAGTCAGCGTATATACATCTATATCCTCAAAAATTTCGTCGTCCATAATGTTCTCTCCAATCAAAATTTATTCTGTCCTCTGCCTTTATTGTATATGATACAGCACGTATTGTCAAGAGGAAAAATACTGAAAAGTTTCGCCTCGATTCCCTCCAAAGGGAAATAATGCAGCAAAAAAGCTCTTTGTTTTACGTTCACAGTAAAGTCCGCATGCGCTGTCGATCATGCCGAGCACCGCCATGAACGCCATGACGAGCTTCGGTGTGAGAAGCGGAAAGTCGGTGAGTGATACGATGATGAACGCGCCTCCGTATGCTACAGCGCAAAGTCCGAGCAGTGGCACGGCGCCCTTGCGAAGCATAAGCACACCCTTTGCAATTGATGAAAGTATTATCCACAGCATAAGCGCAAGTGCTATTACGCCGCCCTCAAGCATCACCTGGAGGTAGAGATTGTGGGCATGAGGCGGTGCGATGTTTTGTGCGTGAAGCAGTGTCTGCACAGTATAAAATCCCGCGCCGTAACCGAATACCGGGCGCTCGCTTATCAGATTGAGTGATGCGATCCACACCTGGAACCGTTCGATTATCGAGCCGTCACCGGCAGTTGACTGAAGCGCCTTCTCGATTTCCGTCACGATACCGTCGAGCAGTGAGTCACTGTGCGATTCTTCTGATTCATCGTCTATTACCACCTTTGATACATCGTCCACTATCTCGCTTGAGGTGCCGATAGTGGAAAAGCGCATCGTGACGGTTGACGGAAGCACAGCCACCACAATGACCGCAATCGCGATAATCAGCGGAAACTTCTTTATGTAGAATAACACAAACAGGAGAAGAATAAAGATGAGCGCGAGGTAAGCGCCCCGTGAGAAGGTGAACAGCACACCGACAAACGAGCAGATGGTAAAGAGGATGGTGACGACTCTCTGACGATTGTTGCACCTCAGGCAGAGGCAGCATAACACGAACGGAATGAGCATTACCATAAATTCGGCAAAAACGTTTGCATTGTTGAAAGTTGAGCAGGAACGTCCCTCAAGGTCGGGATACAGCTCGATCGGGTATACTCTGACGATGAGACGCTCAAACCACTTCCATAACTGAAGATCGATCGTGCCGCCAAAAAATCTGTAAATCACGTACTGCACCGCGGCAACCGCACCGTTGACGGCAGTTACGCAGGTGAACATGATAAGTGCGCATCTGAAGCGTTTGCGCGAGGTGAGCACGGTGACGAAGGAAATGTATACGATGAGCATAAATGCCCACATCAGACAGTTGCAGAAGGTTGAGCCGGGATCGGAGGTATAGGTGAGGCCGATTATCATGTAGATGACGTAGAGTACAAGCGGGATGATTGTCGAGCCGGAAAGGAGCTTATGCCCGCTTTCCTTCGCTTCACGGATGGCGGCGATAAACGCTGCACCGACCAGCAGCGGGGCAAGGTACTCTGAGAGAAACATGGCAAGTGCGATATACAGCATCACGCGGAACCATTTTTCTCTGAGATGTTCCCTGAATATATTAAAAAGATTTATAAGCATTATCATACCTCAAAAATAACTGATCTGCCGGACATGAGGATGCGCACCGGCAGAGGCGCAGACAGCTGCGCGGAACAATTTTACAGCCATACACCGTATTATAACACAGGCTGTCCGAAAAAGCAATATATAACGGCAAAAAGAAGCGGCGGTGGACAGCTCAGTATTCGGACGCATGACTTGTCAGCTCAATTATCTTGCTGAGATTGTCAGGCTGATACTTCGCCTCATGTGCTGCTTTATTTCGCCTTATCTGACCGCATTTCGTGCATTTGTGAATGATGATGTAGCCGCGCTTTGCATCGGTCACTGCGGCGACAGGCTCCATCTGACCGCCGCATTCCGACGCACGGTCGCCGGGGTTTTCGTCAAGATGAAGCGACCACAGGCAAAACGGGCAGTGATTGCGCGATGTATAGCCGAGCGGCTCGACTTTTTTACCGCAGTGAGCGCAGATAAAGCCGGAGTCGTTTTTCGTAAACCGTTTCGATTCCATATGGATACCTCCGTGATGTGTGGTAAACCGAAATTTGCCATGCAGGTAATGGAGGAAAACACGGCTTCTTTGGAAAGAAACCTTTTGAAAGCTTCCCGTTACTTTTCTAAAAAAGCAATGTGTTACCTTTCATTACTTGAATGTCAAATTTCAGTATATCAAAATAGCGAATATTCGATCGATTTTTCGGAACAATATAAGTGTGCAGTAAAAGTAAAGGGGATAAAAATGAACACAAAAAACAGCACAAAAGTATGGGCGTTGCTTACCGCACTTGCCCTGATGAGCCTGTACCTGACGCTTGCGGTAGGTGCGGCGGACATTAAAGACAATATTCGTGATGCAGAGTCAGCAATTGCGGAGAGTGCGGATTTGTTCGGTACGGCGGCTGACAGCGGCACTGGAGCTGTGACGTCCGCGACGGGTAACGTCACGTCAAACAATACCAATATTTCGGGCAGTACGGATAAAGCCGCTTCCGGTATGGGTACGACGGCCGACACCACAAGCTCAGGTAACATCAGTACGGATGACAATGGAGTGATCGGCTCGACTGCCGTATCAGAGACCACCGCCGCGGCAAACGCCAAAACTGACGGTATGGCGTGGGGTGTAATCATTGCGGTGATAGTCGTGGTTGTAATAATCGCAGTCGTGATCGCACTCATTCCGAAAAAGAAGGACAAATAATCGAAAAGGAGAGGGAAACCTCTCCTTTTTGATTATAGACAAAATAATTAATAATTAAAGGTAAAGGATGAATGACTCCGGGTCAGGGAACGAAACGAAACTGACGATTCATGCAAAGCCTTGACATGATTAACCTCAATAAAAAGCTTTTTGCCGGGTTTTTTCCCTAAAAAAGCTGTGTTTCCTCACACCCTGTACCCCATTCAGTCGCTGAAGGAAACAAGTACCCGGTCGCCCCTTGCTTTAATATATGCGAAGATGAGCCCGGCGAGAACAAGCGTTGCCGCGCCGAGGAGAAGTGCAATTGTGTTGACGCTGAAGTTTGCTCCGCCCTTAAATCCGAGTACCGAGAAGATGATCGGTACAGCGATCACCGCCATACTTCCGAGCATGGTGATAAGCACGGATATGCTCTGCTTGATCGCGGCAATATCGGAAACGTAGTTGAAATTGTGGAACTTCATGTTGGCGAATATGCCGAACAGTGACATGAACGCGGTGAAGCAGATGGGTACGAATATCGCGATGAGCGCGGGTAGAAATCCTACATTAAACATGATTGAAAGAGAGAGCGACGATACTGCAAGAACAGGTGCCGCGATGACAAAATGCGACATCGCTTTTGCTAAAAATATCGTACTTCCGCCGACGGGCAGCGACTGAATGATCCACAGATTCTTACCTTCGAGCGAAATGGACGGTGCGCTGATCGTGCAGGTTGAAGCAAGTCCGCAGTTCAGAAGTGCAATCGCACCGCCGAGTGCGCCGTCAATGTATCCTTCGGGAAGCGTTTGACCGAATCCGGCGATGAATGCCTGAATGTCGTTATACTTGACCGCCGCGGCGACGATGACGATGATCGCGAAAATAAGTCCTAGTCCTGCGTTCATGATGTACATATAGTTGCCGAAGAAGCGGCGCATCTCACGCTTGGTGAGTGCCGCAAGCGGGCTGTTCTGCTCGGCGCGCTTCTCGCGGTAGACAGTGCTGACCCTGCCGCGATTCGCCGATACGATGCGGATAAAGCTTGCGGAAAGAATCGCGTATATTGCGGCAAAGCAGACGATCGAGATTGCCGCGAGGATGAGAAACTCGACAACCTTCGTATCGGCGACTGCGACTCCCGCGCAGTAGAATGGGAACATCGCACGGCGAATCGCATCGGCAACATCACTGCCGTTCTTTATGAGCACCTGAATGTACGAATACGCCTGCGGATAGAGGAAGAAATACGCAAATAAGAACACAAGCGAGAAGATGAGCGAAATGAGGTTCTTGTTTTTCATCTTCGATGAAATCCATGCGATAAGCCAGCCGAATATGCATGAAAGCACGACTGACAGAAGTGATATGAGTATCGCCGTGAGAATATACATCACCACACCGACAGCCGTCACGTGACCGAGTATACATACGACAACTCCCGCCGGAACATAGATGATGGAGCAGAAGAACATGTTCACGAGTACGACGGAGATAAGCCGTGACGCGAGGATGTACGCGGGCGGCACAGGCATAGACAGCAGCAGATTGTTGTCGCGCGAGTCGAACAGCTGCGACTGTGTTGCGAAGATGCTGCCGACGAAGGACAGCGCGAACGCGGCGATGGCGGCAAATGAATAATACAGCCATGCGAACGGAGTAGGGAGAAAGGCTTTAGCTATTTCATAAAGCATCATCCCGACGGCGAAGCCTACGGCAACATACGCGTAGATCATTAGCAGGACAAGCAGCACCTTTGTGACCTTACCGCCCACTTTTTTTGTTTTTCCGGATTTGAGCGAATTTTTATTCGTCTGATTGCGGAACAATGACGTATACAGAAACCGAAACCTGATTATTATCAGAGATTTAAGCATTTTCAGCCCTCCTCCTCAAGCTCGAGGAACACATCCTCAAGTGACGAGTTGCCGCGCACTTCTTCCATAGTGCCGGATACGAGCAAATGACCGTTCTTGATGACGGCGACCTTGTGACACAGCTTTTCAGCGACCTCAAGCACGTGCGTCGAGAAGAATATAGCTCCTCCTGACGCGCACAGCTCAGTCATGATCTCCTTGAGGATGTGCGATGCCTTCGGGTCAAGTCCGACGAACGGCTCGTCCAGAAGCATAAGACGTGGTGTGTGGATGAGTGCGGAAATGACGGCGAGCTTCTGCTTCATACCGTGTGAATAGTCGCCGATCGGCTGAGCAAGATTATTCGTAAGCTCGAACGCATCGCCGTACTTTTTAATGCGCTCGGCACGGTCAGCGGAGCTTACGCCGTATACGTCCGCGATAAAGTTTAAGTATTTGATGCCTGTAAGGAATTCGTAAAGATCGGGATTGTCGGGGATGTAGGCGATCTTTTTCTTGAACTCGACGGGATTCTCCTTTACCGACATTCCATCGACGTAGATTTCGCCGGCGTCGAACTGCAGGATACCGCTGCATGCTTTCAGCGTCGTTGTTTTGCCCGCACCGTTGTGACCGATAAAGCCGTAGATTTCACCGGGACGGATGTGGAGCGAGAGATCGTCCACCGCTTTTTTATCGCCGTAGGTCTTTGTGAAATGCTCGATTCTTAACATGATCGTACTCTCCTGTGTATTATATTGAATTTTACCTTGATGTATGTGTCATTCGCTCTCGGCGATGCCTTCCGCAATACCGAGTAGAACGATTCCGAGAAGCACCGCGCCGACCGCGAACTTTTGCCAGAGCGTGAGCTTTTCTTTTAGGAATATGCGCGACAGTGCGACGGAGACTATGCTGTACGATGCGATCATCGGAGCTGCGACGACGGCGTTCCCGCTCATCGCATAGACGTAGGTGAGCTGGCCGACAGTCTCAAAGAGTGCGGCGGCGGCTCGGGGTCCCTGATCGCGGATGAGGAACGGTTCTTTCTTGATAAAGAGGAATATAAGTATTGCGACCGCCGCGATGAAGAACGTCAGCTCATACGAGATGTTAGCGACATTCTCGAAGTTATCCTCATTAACTCCGACGAGCGGTGTTGCTTCGATATCATCGAGATAGTACGCGTCGAAGAACGTGCCGAGCGCGTCAAGTACGCAGTAGATTATCGGAATGAAGAGCGCAAACGCTCCGATGCGGAACTTGTGATCCGGGTCGCACGGCGTGGTCTTTCGCTTATCGCGCTCAAGCCATCCGAGCACGATGAGAGAGGCGCAGATTATCACCACCGCGACTGCCGACAGCGCATCCATCGTCTGGCCGAGGATGACGAGGCAGAGTATGCACACCAATGCACCCGACGTATTCTGTACGGGTGAGGAAATTGACAGCTCGAGATAACGGAGTCCGAAGTAGCCGACCGCCATTGAGGTTATGTAAAAGAGTGACACCGGGAGGTATATGATGATGTTGCGTATGTCGTAACCAACATCGGTGAAGATCAGCACGGATGCCGCGTGGAATCCCATCACGACACCGACTGCGACTGTTGTCTTCAGGTGACTGTAACGATCGCGCTCGTCTGCGCCTTTTTTATAAAAGAGGTCGGCAAAACCCCACATAAGCACAGTAGCAAGTGCAAAAATAAACCACATAATGTACTCCGAAAAATATAAATGATTATTCCTTTATGAAATCTATTGCGGGACGAAGGAATTTGTCCCAGAAGTCCCACTCATGTGTGCCGGGTGCTTCCTCGTACTTGTAGTCAAATCCCTTATCCTTGATATAGTCGCGGAAGCGGATGTTGTCGGTGTAGAGGAAGTCCTCCGTGCCGCATGCCTGATAGATGCGCGGCTTCGGAAGGGATGAGTCGGCGAAGCGGTCGACCAGCGCGAACAGGTCGCTGTCACTGCCGGGAAGCGTCGTCTTGAAGTCGTCGCCCCAGTTGAGACGGGCGTCATCCGGCCAGTAGCCGTTGTTACAGAACACTTCTGCAATGTCGGTCACACCCGAGAGGGACGCCGCACCCGCATAGATCTCGGGATTGCGGAGTGCGATCTTCAGCGCACCGTAGCCGCCCATCGAAAGTCCGGCGGTAAAGGTCTTTTCACGGTTATGACTAAGGTGAAACATATCACGCGTGCGGTGAAGCAGTTCATCGGTCACGAATGTGTAATACGGAAGTCCGTTGACCATGTCGCTGTAGTAGCTGTGTCTGACCGACGGCATGATGAGCGCGACACCGAGCTGACCGGCGTACCGTTCGCATGAAGTCATTCGGCACCACGTAGTCTCGTTGTCGCCCATTCCGTGGAGCAGATATACTGTCGGGATATCTTCCTTGATGTAGTCCGGGAGGACGGCGTGAAATGTGACGTCACTACCGAGTGTGCCGGAATTGTATGTACAGATAATATGTGCCATGATGTACCTCGTGTTTTAATTATAAGTCAGGCTTCGCCCGACACCTGCGCGCCTTTTCGAAAAACGTGCAGGAAAAACATAAATGCCACGGAAAAACCGCCCGATTTAATTCTGACGATTTAAACCAAGCCTTGTCTGAATAAGCCCCTTTTGAAAGTTTTTCGCCAGGCTTTTTTCAAAAAGGCCGCGTACTCCTTACCGTGTACCTCTTATCGTCCGCCATGTGTCCGCGAACACCTTGACGCGGTCGAGCTTCTTAAGGTAGATCATCGAGTGACGCGTGCTGTCGAAGGCGTAGACGCGCGCATCGGTAAAGACGGGCGCGGGGACGATCTCAAACTCGCCGCAGTCGGGAGCAAGAAGAAGCGCGGGTGCGCCGATATCCCATATCGTGCGATACCAGTTTGTGAGACAGCCGGAGCCGATCCACCAGCGCTTTGAGAGATTTAAAAGATAATCGGCGGCTGGACTTACGCCCTCAAGCTCCAGTATCTCGGGAAGAGTACAGGTCAGCACGCAAGTGACGCTCCATGCGGGACACAGTACGAGCGGAACGCCGCTGTTTAAAAGTATCTGACCGGCAGTGTAGTCCTGCACAAGGTTAAATTCGCCGAGATTATCCGATTCAAGGTCTGTCGCGCCGAGCCAGATGACGCATATCCTGTCGGTGATCGCAGGCTCAAGCATGAGCGCGGACGCGACGTTAGTGATAGCGCCTATCGCGAGTATGTAGATAATTTCATCCGATGCCATAGCCGTGTCGATGATGTTGCGTGCGGCGGGAGAATCGTCAGGTTTACCCGACACTTCAACCGGCACGCGGCTTCCGTGATACACGGGTACTTTGTCGCCGTCGTCAAAGCATGCGGTGATGCGGCATATCTCGTCGTAGCTTTTAAGCATTCCGTCCTCGAAGCTGTCCGAGTTGTTATTGTCGAAAGGCGCGGCGTTTATCGACAGCACATCCATGCGGTCCTTCGCGCAAAGAGCGTAGACTATCGCGAACTGATCGTCCATCTCGTTGTATGCATCGGTGTCGATTATCACCTTTTTGCGGTGCTTTGACTTAATATCGGCGAGTATCTCCGCGATACGTTTCGTCTGCTTGTTTTCCATATTCCCTCCTAAAATTATACTTTCATAATTATACAACCGATATGAATACAATTCAATAACAAATTAAAAATTTAAAATAAAGGGGAAAATCAGACATAATATTCGATTTTCCCCTTAATTTGTATATTTGAGCCTTTACGGTCGGTATCACTGATAAAGCGACTTTTGATTCCGTTATGTTCCCGCTGTAATTTTACAGTTCGTTATTAGTTTTTATCATTTTATTTTTTCAGACTGAAGCGCGGCATAAAGGGTCAGTCTCGTTGATTTAAATTACTATGAACATTCCTTTACGGCGCAGTATGATTAAGCGGAATAAGAAAGTGGCAGGATCATGTGACCCTGCCGCGTGAATATTTGTCATGCTCGGTTAATCCTTTCCGCGAATATGAGCTTGATTCCGCACAGATCAAGCGCGTTGACCTTGCCGTCACAGATAAGTCAATATATTTTTTCCCCCGGTATTGACAAACCGCGGCGTTTGTGCTATAATGACCATACCTCGCATTGAGGGCTATTTTTTTGCGCTTATTCGTTTTCCCTCACGAGGGAGGTACAAAAACATCAGGGTTTACCTGAAATTTATTAGGAGGTGCCGAAGAATGAGAGTTAAGATCACTCTCGCATGCAGCGAATGTAAGCAGAGGAATTACGACACGATGAAGAACAAGAAGAACGATCCCGATCGTCTCGAAATGAACAAGTATTGTCGTTTCTGCCGTAAGCACACTTTGCACAAGGAAACTAAATAATTACGAAGGAGAAAAGCAATGGCTGACAATGAAAACAAAAAGACTGATGAAGCCGACGTAAAAGCTGACAAGGCCGTTACCAAGTCGGACAAGCCCAAGGTAAAGAAGCCTTCGCTCATCTCCCGTTTCGGCGCGTGGCTGAAGAGCTGCCGTGCGGAGCTCAAGAAGATAGTCTGGGCAACCTGGAAGAACGTCGTTACGAACACATCAATGGTACTTGTGGCCATCGTTGTACTCGGCGCGTTCCTCGGCATCCTTGACTTCGGCTTTTCGAGATTCATCAATGTTCTCAGCGAACTTATCAACGTATTCTAATTATGAGCGACATTAATGAAATGAACGCAGGCCCCAGATGGTATGTCGCACATACCTATTCGGGTTATGAGAACAAGGTTAAGGCAAATCTTGAGAAGATCGTCAAGAACAGAGGTCTTGAGCATCTGATTTTTGAGGTCAACATTCCCGTCGAAACCGTTACCGAAGGTAGCGGCAATGACGAAAAAGCAGTCGAAAGCAAGCTGTTCCCGTCATACGTCCTTGTTAAGATGATAATGACGGACGAGAGCTGGCACGTCGTGAGAAATATCCGCGGCGTGACGGGCTTCGTGGGCCCCGGGTCAAAGCCCGTTCCGCTTACCGAGGAGGAAGTCAGCGCACTTCTCTTTGAGGAGCACACTGCACCCGCGGTACAGATCGAACTGGGTGACATGGTTGACATTATCGATGGAATTTTCGTGGGCAACAGCGGTAAGCTTACCGAGATATCGCCCGACGGAAACGAGGTCACTGTCACCGTCTCGACTATCGGACGCGATATGCCTATCAAGCTTGAGATGAAGCAGATACGCCGCTCTGAAAAATAAACGGCGAAGCGCACCGCCTTAAGGTGCAAGGTGGGAGGAGCGCAAATTTTTGAGGCACTCCGTCATAAACCACATAAAGAAAGGTAAAAGCTATGGCAAAGAAAATCATAGGCTATGTAAAGCTTCAGCTTCCCGCAGGTAAGGCTACACCTCAGCCGCCTGTAGGTCCCGCACTCGGTCAGTACGGCGTACCGATCCCGAACTTCACCAAGGAATTCAACGAAAGAACGAAGAATGACATCGGACTCATCATCCCCGTAGTCATCACTGTTTACGCAGACCGTTCGTTCACATTCATCACAAAGACACCTCCGGCTCCCGTGCTCATCAAGAAGGCATGCGGAATCGAAACAGCATCACCCACACCTAACAAGACCAAAGTCGCAACGATCACCAAGGAACAGGTCAAGCAGATCGCCGAGACAAAGATGAAGGATCTCAACGCTGCCTCCGTCGAATCGGCTATGCGTATGATCGCAGGAACAGCACGCTCCATGGGCGTTGTCGTTGAAGAATAAGGAGGGTGTGAGAAATGTTTAAAGGAAAAAAGTATGTAGACAGCGTAAAGCAGTTCGATAAATCAAAGCTCTATGATCCCAGCGAGGCAATCGACCTCGTATGCAAGACGTCAAAGGCTAAGTTTGATGAAACTATTGAAATTCACGTCCGTCTGGGCGTTGACTCACGTCATGCTGACCAGCAGGTCCGTGGCGCGGTAGTGCTTCCCAACGGTACAGGTAAGACTGTCCGTACGCTCGTGTTCGCTAAGGGTGACCGTGCTAAGGAAGCTCTTGATGCAGGCGCTGATTATGTCGGTGACGTTGATTACGTTGAGAAGATTCAGAAGGAAAACTGGTTTGAATTTGATGTTGTTATCGCAACTCCCGATATGATGGGTACTATCGGTCGTCTCGGTAAGATTCTCGGTCCCAAGGGACTTATGCCGAACCCCAAGGCAGGCACGGTAACCATGGATGTCGCACGTGCGGTAAACGAAGCTAAAGCCGGTAAGATCGAGTACCGTCTCGACAAGACCAACATCATCCACTGCCCGATCGGCAAGGCATCGTTCGGCCCCGAAAAGATCGCGGAAAACTTCAACACGCTTCTCGGCGCTATTATTAAGGCAAAGCCGGCAGCTGCAAAGGGTCAGTACATCAAGAGCTGCGTAATCGCTTCCACGATGGGCCCCGGCATAAAGATCAACGGAACAAAGCTCAGCTGAGGAGAACGCAGGGATACACGGCTTTTTTGAAAAAGCTCGGCAAAAACTTTCCACACAGGTTGAATATTACGAAGTACGGCTTGAATCGTCAGGATTTAAGCCGTACTTTTCACGTTTTTCGGAAAATCATATTACATATATATGACGACATACTTTTGCTTTAAGCCGAGCTCGGTCTGTATCCTTTTCCCCCGCTTTTCCGTGAAAAGCGGGTAGGTGTCGGGCGAAGCCTGACCCACAAACCGCAAAATGCGGAATTTCTATGCCGTTGATATAAACACATATCAGTGGAAACAAAAACCACAAATGAATCCAGCGTGACTTAAATGTCAAAGAAGTATTGTGAATTTTAACAAAAAAGCGGTCCCAAACTTTGTTGATTATTTAATTAGTTTAGTCGTTTATGCCAAAATGCTAATAATTAGTTATTTAATATGAATCAAACTGAAAAATTTCACAAAATAGGAACAAAATATGTTGACAATCATTTCGGAATTTGTTATAATAAGTTACCAATATTTTTACGGAGGATTTTTCAAATGAAAAAAATCTTAGCAGCATTCCTTGCAACTCTGATGCTGGTTTCCGTATGTATGATCGGCGTTTCGGCAACCGGCAGCGGATATTGCTGGTTCTGGGACTCTGATGAAGCATACGGCTACCTTACTCACGGTCAGACCACATCGGCTTCCGATCTCGTAGTCGAGTTCGACGCAGCTCTCTTCACCGGAAACGACGGCAATACACCTATGTTTGAGCTTTGGCTGGCTGACGGTCTGGGCCCAATGTCGGTCGCATCGACCTATGTTTCCATTAATGGAAACACAATCAACTACAACTGGGGTACTCTCGGTTGGAGCACCTGGCACCACATTAAGTTCGTCATTAATGGCGGAGCCGGTTCCATCTATATTGATGATCAGCTCATCCACATGGTTAACGGCGGCATATCCGCGAGACAAGGCAATCAGCTCCTGTTCAGCGACTTCGGTAAGCTTGCACTTGACAACCTCATTATAGCCAACAACGCAGGTTCTGTTTACGCTTCATGCGATGTTGAGGACAGCTCGGCGGCAACGGCATTGTTCGGAAGCGGCCTCGGCACACGCACTGCTGTTGAGGCAGGCGGAGATGATCCTGATGATCCGACACCGCCTATTGAAACTTCCTATGTATTCTGGATGGATGATTTCTATGAATACATAAACTTTGGGCAGGACGTATACAGTACTTACGGCAGTGCAATGGCAGTTAGCTATGAGTTTGACCTCGCACTCATCCCCGGCGATACCGGCGAATGCGTATTCCAACTCTGGGGCAACAGTGGCCACAGCGGCAACGTTCGTTTCTCCCTCGGTACGTCTTTAGCTGGCGTATACTGCACCGGTTACTACGATATCGATGAGTATGACTACACATCATTCTCATGGGGCGCAACAGGACTCGGCTACTTCCGTCATGTAAAGGTCATGGCGAACTGCTTCGATAACGGAAACACCTCCAAGATTTTCGTTGACGGCACCTGTGTATACACATGGACACGCGGACCTCTCCCGATGTTTGATCAGAAGGCTGTTTTCGGCTCTGATAACACCTACAACGGCGAATGTGTAATGGATAACCTTGTTATGAAGTCATACGACGGAGCAACCACATTCTATTCAAACGATTTCGAAACAGGTCTTTTCCCGGGCGGTGAGTACGAAGGCCGCAGAGTCCAGATTGGCAACTGCGCTGATCTCGGAACTCACTTCCCGATGAGAAAGCAGAGCCCGGGCATCGCTGCTAAATGTACCGAAACAGGTACGACAATCCAGTTCTGCGCACTTTGCGGTGCTGTTGCAAAAATAAATGAGACTCCCGCTCTCGGTCACGCTTGGAACAATCCCGCATCATACACGACGCTTGTAGCTCCTACCGCTACCACAAAGGGTACCGGAAGATGGACATGCGCACGTTCGGGCTGCTCCGCATATGTTGACGCGGTACTTCCCGCAACAGGCGATTACACCGGAACACTTATCAGCTATTCCGACATGGCTAGCCAGGAATTCTCTCAGGATGTTCTCGGATTCACACAGTATGCAGATGAGACCTACGTCACCACTGAGGGCGGCGGACAGGTTGAGATTCTCAATGACATCACTCTCACAGGTAACTATCATCAGGTAAAAACCTGGGTTGATACAAGCGGTTTCTCGATGTCATTTGACTTCCGTTATGACGGAAATTATTACGATAGCGACAACTCAGGCAAATCAGAGATTTACTTTTGGTTCGGCGGCGGCAACACCATTTACAACATGGCAGGCTACAACTTCACTGAGCAGTATGCATTTATCAGACCGACTGACGGATCATCCTATCCGGAAGTAAAGGCAAACTATACATGGAATGTCGGCGAATGGCACAACATCCAGCTCCGCTTCTTCGCTGATCCCATAACCTTTGAAGCATGGTGCGCAATCTACATCGACGGCACACAGATCGTCATCAGAGACGATGAAAACGCAGCATTTGATCTTCCTTATGATAACACGGCATCAACTTGTCCGATCTGGAGAAAGTTCGGTGTATACGGAAGACTTGATAACTACGTTGTCGGCGATGAAAACTTCGCATGGGTCAACTCACAGGTTGAGGAACCCGTAGTTGTAGTAGTCAAGGGTGACCTTAACAGCGACGGCAAGATCAATTCTCTTGACGCGCTCAAGTTCAAGCTTTACCTGAACGGTAAGATAGGCGACGATGCCATCAATAAAGCAAACGCTGATGTCACAGGCGATGGCAAGATCAACTCTCTTGATGCACTCAGACTGAAGCTGTTCCTGAACGGAAAAATAAGTCAGTTTTAATCTGTTGGTTTAAGTAATGCAAAAGTCCCTTCAAAGCATTGCTTTGAAGGGACTTTTTGTATCGTAAACCTGTTATTCGAATACTGTCTCGATTATCTTGTCGCAGGATGGCGGTGAGTAGTGCCACGAAGTTATGTGCCGCATCCTATCCACATCCACAAAATACCGCAGCCCCATCGGGACGGGTGTGGCGTGTGTGTCGATCATGACGAGCTTTATCTTCATTCTTTCGGGGATGATATTTTTTATGTAAACGCTGCAAAAATCTCCGGCTTCTACATCGTCGCGTCGCTCGGCAAGTCCTGCAAGATTCGGCGTAAGTTCGACGAATACGCCGTAGGTTTCGACTGAACGGACGATACCGCGCACTGTGGTGAGAGGTGAGAACATTGCCGCGTTTTCCTCCCATGTGCCAAGCAGCTCACGCAGACTCATGTAGATGCGACCGCTCTCACGGTCAATGGACTTGACAACTGCCGAGATCGCTTCACCCGGCGACAGGCGGTCGGACGGATGTGCGATACGCGATACGGAGATGCAGTCGACGCTTAGGAGTGATACGATGCCACAGCCGATGTCAACGAACGCGCCGAACGGATCAAGATGCGTCACTCTCGCCGGAATTATGTCGCCGCACCTTAGTGATGTGATGTACTGCTCGTAACATTCCTTTTGCGCCGCACGCCTCGAAAGCCATAATTTCGGTACGCCGCGGTCGTGAGTGATCGCCGTGATTTTGACCGCAACAGGTTTGCCGACACGCGTTATCAGTGCGATATCCTTCACGGGAGAGCCGTCGGGACTGAAAACCGCCTCGCTTTTCGGAATCACGCCCTCCGTCTGACCGATACGCACATGCAGCTCCATAGCTGTGCAGTCGCACATTGTGACGATGCCCTCGACGGTGCGTCCGTATTCCATCGCGCTCTCAAGCCTTGAAAGCGAAGATACCGCAAATATGTTTTCCTGAGTGCCGAGAAGTGAGCCTTCCGGCAGATACCGTTTGTCCGTCATTTTGTCATACCTCCGTTTTGTGATACATTAAATTTTATGAAAAATTAAAGCTGTGTATGACAAAAGAAGTATTGACAAAAATATATATCAGAATATACTTGAATTGAAGGCTGAAGCCACAATTTTGTAAGGTACAGGTGAGCGATGAAAAAAACGACATCCGCGAAGAGATCCGACGTCAGAAAAAAAGCAGATCGGATAAAAAAGCGTGCGGCAAATAAAGATTTACGTGCAAAGAAGCGTGCGGAGTGTAAGCTGCAAAAACAGCAGAAGCGCGTAAAAATAAAGCCGACAGACATCCTGTACGATGCCGGAATCTTGGTATTCGGCGCGGCGCTTTACGGAATCGGCATGGATATGTGCCTGAAGCCCGCCGGGATCATCATGGGCGGTGCGACAGGTATCGCGACGACGCTCAACAGCCTGCTTGGAACTCCCATAGGCCTTTTTATCACGCTCATCAACGTGCCGCTTATCATATGGAGCATCACGGTATCCGGGCTGCGCAACATGCTTAAAACGATAGTGGCGGTAGCAGGCGCGTCGGTGGCGGTCGACCTGCTCACCTTCCTTCCGGCGGCGACCGACGATCCGCTGCTCTGTGCGATAAGCGGCGGCTTCATCATGGGTGCGGGCGCGGGTGTATTCATCACGCGCGGTTTCACGACGGGCGGCAGTGATCTTGCGGCGTTTCTCATCAAGCGTAAATTCAAGCGTTTATCGACGGGGAGGTTCATCTTTTTAATCGACTGCGTGATAATCGTATCGTCAGCGCTCATCATGAAAACCTATCAGGGAATACTTTACTCACTCGTGAGCATCGTCATATATTCGGCAGCTGTCGATCTTATTATGGGCGGCAGCAACCGCGCGAAACTGATGCTGATATTCTCCGACAAATACGACGAGATCGCACCTGTAATAATGAAGAATCTGACGCGCGGCGTGACCTCGCTCAACGGCCGCGGCGAATTTACGGGAATGGAGAAGCACGTGCTGATGTGCGCGGTCAAACGGCATGAGGAGTACACGCTGCGAACAATAGTCTACTCGATTGACCCGAAGGCGTTCATGGTCATCGCCGAAGCAAGCGAGGTGCTCGGATACGGGTTCAAGACTGACGGTGAATAAAAACGAATAAAAAGCAAGCACGCGGTAATACTTATCGCGTGCTTTTTCTTATATTATCACCAGTCGTTGTTATCTCCGTCACCTGATCCGTGCGTCGGTATCGTGTAGTAGAGCGGTATCGTGAGGAATACGACCCAACCCGGATGCCATGCACCCATAAAAAATCCGAGCATAAGAAATACTGCGGTGACAAGCACAGGATAAGCGAAAATTTTGTGATTGCGTTTTTCGATTGCCGGAATGAGCGTGGTATAAAGCGGGATGACGAAAAAGACAAGCCATGCCGGATGCCACCAACCCCATACTGCGCCGAGGACGAAGAACACCAGAGTGATGAAGGTGCTGACGGGAAATACCTGCCAGAACTTGTGCTGGCGCCTTGCTTTGATTTCCTCCGCCGAGTATTCCTTGCCGTTTACATTGATTTTCCCTCCGCCGATATGTACGTTCTCGCCGTCCTTCGTGTCGACGTGAATACCGTCCTTGAGGCTGATGTGTACGTGATCTCCGTCCTTTGAATCAACGTGTATGCCGCTGATGCCGATGTGTACGTGATCGCCGCCGTCATAAAAGTCCGTACCGTCGTTATCTGCGCTGCCGCTGTCATTTCCGCCATCACTTGCGCATGATTCACTGTCGCCGTCCGATGTGCTTGCGGAGTCGGATTCACCGGCTGTACCGATGCCGAGCAATTCGTCAACGGAAATGTTGTACAGCTTTGCAAGAGTGATAAGGTTGTCGGTATCGGGCGACGCCTCAGAGCGCTCCCATTTACTGACCGCCTGACGGCTCACTCCGAGCTTTTCGGCAAGCGCATCCTGCGATAATCCGTGCGACTTGCGGAGCTCCACAAGTCTTGATGCGGTTTCGATGTTCATGTATTGTCTCCCCCGTAGAATATAATTTATTGATGACCGGTTCATTCGAGTGACTTAATTTTAACATAAATCACTGCGGTTGCGCTATACATTTCAGTATTCATTTTTGAAATTTTTTGCAACTTTTGGTTTCATTTGACGGTTGCGTGGCTGAAATTCTCGCGCTCGGTCAAAATATCCATACATATGCATGCGATATCGGGCAAAAATAATCGTGAAACCGTGACGTGGTTTCAATAAAACAAATGGAGAGTAAAATATGGACAGCAAAAATTCAAACAGCAGCATCGAGTGCACAGTCACTCAGTGCGCAAACCATTCAAACACAACGAATCACTGTGCGCTCGACAAGATACAGGTCGGCACGCATGAGACAAATCCGACAGTAAGCCAGTGCACCGACTGTGAATCTTTCATGCTCGGCAACAGTGACTGCAACTGCAGATAAGCAATAGTAAAAAACGATAATAGCACGGGTGACACCGTGCTATCGTCGTCATTTGATAAAAAATATATGGCTCCGGAAAGGGAAATTGCATTGTATGGAATATAAATGCGGGCTAGACGGACATGTGTCGTCGCATTATTTACCTTTGCTCTGTAAGTTATGAAGAGACTATTTCAGAAGCGCAGCGGCACGGGTTAATTAAGCTTTCCTGCCGCAAAAAAGCAGGCTTTACGATACTTGAATGGTGCTGGTATACTGTGCCATTATCGTTTTGTATTGCATGATTTTGTAACACATAAAGCGGTCACCGCTGAGCAAATTAATAAATGAATATCGCGAGTGGGCGAGGGATGGAGGAGCTGCGATGACAGCGTAATATATATGAAAAAAACAATAAAAAGCCTTGTCCGGCGCGGCGCTGTGGCACTGCTTCTTGTCACGGTGTTTTTCTGTGCGGCAGACGGGCTTGTAGATAAGGAATACTCTAAATTCCGCGGTGATGAAATTACAGTCGGGGATTTTATTACTATAAATGAGGACAGCACGTCGGTGATGGCATCCGGCAGTGTATATGAGACATACTCCGGAACGGCGATGCTGTTTGACACAGTCCCGCTCGGGAAAGTAAGCATCAGTGTATTTGACGAAATTAGCCTGTGTCCGGGCGGTATGCCGTTCGGTGTTAAGTTTTTCACGGATGGGCTGATGGTGGTCGGACTGTCGGATGTGGACACGGAGGGAGGTGCGGTAGGTCCGGCGCGTGACGCGGGTGTTGCCGAGCGTGACGTGATAATAAAGATTAATGGCGAGGTTGCCAGGAGCGTAGAGGATCTGATCGGCGCGGTTGAAAACAGCGGCGGCGCGCCTCTGACACTGACACTCAGACGCGACACATCGGAGTTTGAGGTTACTATAAACCCAGCATTTTCCGTGGCGGACGGAAAGTATAAAACGGGAATGTGGATACGTGACAGTGCAGCGGGAGTCGGAACGGTGACTTTTGTTTCACCTGAGACGGGAGCGTTCGCGGGTCTCGGTCACGGCATATGTGATTCGGTGACGGGAGAGCTGATGCCGATGCTCAAGGGAATCGTGGTTGACGTGTCCATAGAAGGCATTGACAAGGGTATTGCAGGTGATCCGGGCGAGCTTAAGGGATTCTTCTCATCTGGGAAAAAGGGTGCGCTTATAGGCAATACGATGTCGGGTGTGTTCGGCGTGTTGTCGGAGGTGCCGGAGAGCATTAAATCGATTGAAGCGCTACCTGTCGGACTGCGCGACAGCGTACATGAGGGCGAAGCATATATCATGTGTACACTTGACGATAATACAATAGGGAGATATGCGATTAACATTTCGGAGATACAGGCTGATGCGTCGGACAACAAGTGCTTTGTGGTGACGGTGACTGACGCGACACTTATTGAAAAGACAGGCGGTATCGTGCAGGGTATGAGCGGGAGTCCCGTGATACAGGATGGTAGGCTCATCGGTGCCGTGACGCATGTGCTTATCGGCGACCCGACGAAGGGCTACGGTATCTTTATTGAAAACATGCTCAGGGAAATGCCGGATATATTGAAATAAATAAGCGGACTGCGGTAACTTACAATTGCCGCAGTCAGTTGTTATCATCAGCCATTGTTTTTGGTATGGAAATATGCGGAAACCGGAACAGTGCATAACTGCATTGGCGCTTTGGCAATACTTTTATCAAAGCAGAACCGGGGGCAATTATGTATTATAATAAAGTGGAAATATGCGGAGTAAATACCGCAAAGCTTCAGGTATTGACGGGTGAGGAAAAGCGTGAGCTGCTGCTGCGCGCAAAGGACGGTGATACGGCGGCAAGACAGAAGCTCATCGACGGCAATCTCAGACTTGTGCTGAGTATAATCCAGCGGTTTACAAACCGTCGTGAAAATCTTGACGATCTTTTTCAGGTCGGCTGTATCGGTCTTATCAAAGCGGTCGACAATTTTAATACGGAGCTTGATGTAAAATTTTCGACGTATGCAGTGCCTATGATTATCGGTGAGGTTCGGCGGTATCTCCGGGATAACAACACAATCCGCGTAAGCCGAAGCGTGCGTGATCTCGCATACCGAGCGCTCCAGATGCGTGAGCTGCTCGTAAAAAATATGGAGAGCGAGCCGACTGTCGAAAAAATCGCACAGGAGCTTGGAGAGACTCCCGAGAACGTGACACGCGCTATTGAAGCGATAATCGAGCCGGTGTCGCTCTATGAGCCAGTCTACAGCGACGGCGGCGACTCGATATATGTGATGGATCAGATAAGCGATACGACGAATACAGACGAAGCATGGCTTGAAGATATTGCACTGAGGGAAGCTATGAAAAAGCTCAGCGAGCGCGAGCGCGCAATAATAAATATGAGGTTTTTCAAGGGCAAAACGCAAATGGAAATCGCCGATGAGATCGGCATATCGCAGGCGCAGGTGTCACGCCTTGAAAAGGGTGCGCTGGAACGGATACGCAAGCAGATGTAGCAAAAAGGTGCGGCTTTTCTAAAGTCGCACCTTTTGTTGTCTGTGACAGCGGCGCTTGCCGCTATTAAAAATGCACGAGTGTCAGGAGACTTTGCCCGCAATATATAGTTTGACGCGGAGAAGATCAAGGGCATTGACCTTTCCGTCCTTCGTGAAGTCGGCACTGAGCTGCTGATTATCGTCAAGCGTAACTTTTTGCGCCAGAGACAGCTTGATTTTTAATATATCAAGCGCGTTTATCTTGCTGTCGCATGTTATATCCCCCAGATACGGAAGCTCGGTTTCATCAAACATCATACCGCATTTTGTGCAGTGATGCGACTTCAAACCGTGTATAGTCGGTGTCATTGCAATGTCAATCGTCCATGCGGCATCCGGCGTATGCTCACACTTGTCAATTGCAATAAACGGAATATGATGAGCTATGGCAAATTTTTCGGCATAGGTGTCGGAACTTCCCCGGAAGGTGACGGTACTGCATCCGGTAAACGCGTCTGTTCCGATTCGGTTTATGCTTGCGGGAATGGTGACAGACGCAAGCGAAGTGCAGTCATTGAATGCGTAATCGCCGATTTTCACGGTACCGTCCGGTATCGTCACCGACACAAGCGAGGTAAGTTCGGCAAACGCACTGTCGGCAATAACAGTCGCACCGCGGTGTAGCGTCAGCGCGCAGTTTTCAGGCATTTCACCTTTGTAGGTTATCACGGCGTTACCTGCATATACTATTCCGTCCGGCTGAAGGTCGTACCACGCAGTATATGTGAGAGCGCCGTCTCCTATCTTAATTACGCTGTCCGGAACGGTTATCGTCTCAAGAGCCTCACATACGAAGAATGCAAAATTTAATATTTCAGTCACGCCGTCCGATATGACAACTGACTTGAGAGAAGTGCACAGCGAAAACGCGTACTTGTTTATGCGCGTCACTCCTGACGGAATCGTCACCGATTCAAGAGACGCACATTTAAAGAATGCATATTGGTTAATTTCGGTAAGTCCCGAGGGGATATTCACGCTTTTTATCAGGCTGCATCCGAAAAATGCCTCGTCGCCGATTTTGGTCACGCCAGTCGGAATGTCAATCGCTTTGAGACTTTCGCATCCTGCAAACGCATCATCTCCGATTTCGGTGACCGTGGAGGGAAGATTTATTGTTTCAAGTGAGGCACATCCGGAAAATGCCCATCCGCCGATAGTTGTAACGCCGTCCGGGAGCTTTACGGATTTTATCTTGTCTTTACCGTAGAATACACCCCCGCCAATTTCCGTCACACTGTCCGGCACGACAATCTCCGTGTCGCGGCCGTAGTACGCCGCGAGAAGCGTGCCGAAAACATCGTAATCCGTTTCAGGTATCGGAGCATACGGCAGACCGTGCGATATCGCGTAGGATTCGGCATAAGAGCCTGAATTGCAGCGTATTGCAACATTTGGTGTAAAGGTAAAAACACCTTTTCCGATACTTGTGATGCTGTCCGGAAAAGTAACCATTTTTAAAGCGGAGCAATGCGAAAACACCTCGCTTCCGATCGTTTTAACTCCTGAAGGAAGCCTCAGCGACACAAGACTGAAGCATGCGTTAAAGGCATAATCGCCGATTTCGGTAACACTGCCCGGAACAGTCACATATGTAAGAGCCTTGCAGACTTCGAAAGCGCCGAAACCTATGCTTGTCACGCCCTGCGGTATTACTATTTCCTCAATAGTGGTACAACTGGAAAACAGCCGATGAGGTATGCTTGTGATGTTTTTCGGAAGCGTTATGTGTTTTAGCTGTTCACAGTAAAAAAAAGCACCTTTGCCCAGCCTTGTGATACTGTCGGGCAGGATAATTTTTTCAGCTTTGCATCTTGAAAACGCATAATCCGCAGTTCCGACAGTTCCGTCGCGGATCTCGATTATGCCGTCAGACGGAACATCGCCGCGATAGCAGTAGGCGAGACGCCCCAGATAATTCATGCCGTCGGGCAGGCTGTTATTCCACGGAGTATCGGTAAGGGCGCCCATGCCGATTTCGATTACACTGTCGGGTATGGATACTGAATTAAGTGAAGCATATCCGTCGAATGCATAGTCCGCGATACCAGCAACACCCGATTCGATGATAAGTGATTTTATGGAATTGCGGAAGCTATACCACGGATATTTGTACATGGAGTCCGCCTTTACGGTTGCTCCGATTCCGCTGAGTGTGAGCGTGCCGGTTTCATCATCATATGACCAGACAATTCCCGATTCACAGCTTCCGCTTTGTACGGCGGCACTTGCTGTCCATGACCCCGCGCTCATGAGGAAAAGCATTAAAAAGCAAAGTAAAAATGATAAAAATTTCTTCATAGTCATCCTCTTAAATAATAATATTGTCAATAAATTGTAGCATTAAATAAATATAATGTCAATACTAAATATTATAATATTATACAAAAATTCCCGAAGTAAATTTCGCGGAAATATTTACCTTGGGAATTAAAACTTTCGGCTTTCCGTTATTATACGGTATACGACAGTCGCCATGATATCATTACTTCATCCGATGCCGCGGCGAATACCACACCGATGTTTGCATCGGAGTATTCACCGCGATCCTGTGATGCGACATTGCTTCATTCCTTGTTTTTTGAAACGATCCGGCGAGTGTTTCTCCGCAAAAAATAAAACGGCATGCTTTACTGTAAGCGTGCCGCTTTATTTATTTTGCGCATAAATATAAAATATGCCGCGATGAGTGCGAACGCGGTCACAGCCCAGCTGAGCGGGTAGCACCAAAGCAGAGTCGAGAAAGTCTGATCGCGCGTGAATACAGTGAATACCCACAGAATCCGTACGCCGCAGATGCCGCCGAGTGCGATCATCGCGGGGATAAGCGAGTTGCCGTAGCCGCGCATCGCACCGGAAAAAATCTCGATTATCACGTTCAACCCCTCAGCGTAAAGGAGAAATCTGAGCCTTGTGTAACCGAATTCGACGACGGTGGGGTCGGTGTTGAATACGCGGAGCAGCGGAAACGCCATGAGCAGTATGCCGCCCGACGCGATGATAGTGAACGTCATATCCTGAATAAGGCACCGCCGCATCACAGTCCGGCATCGTTTCATATTGCCTGCGCCGTAGTTCTGCCCGATGAAGGTCGTGCATGCTTGACCGAACGCGTTGACAATGTAGTATGCGACGATCTCGATGTTGAACGCCGCGGAGGATGCCGCCATTACGGTGGAGCCAAGCCCGTTGACCGCCGACTGCACGCAGATGTTAGATATCGAGAACATTGCACTTTGAAGTCCGGCGGGAAGCCCGATGACGAAAATTCGCTTCAATATCGCCATGTCGATTTCCGGCTTGTGCGGATGAATACTGACGGGTGTGTTCGTGTGCGTGAGGATTATGAAAAGTATGAGCGCGCTTACCCCGTTTGAAATTATCGTCGCAAGTGCCACGCCGTCGGCAGTCATCCCGACGACAATGACGAAAAACAGGTTTAGAACAACATTGAGTCCGCCGGATATTGCAAGGCAGACGAGCGGTGTGAAAGAGTCGCCCTGACTGCGGAATATAGCCGCTTCAAAGTTGTAAACGAGGATGAGCGGGATTCCTGCAAGGTAGATGCGCAGATACGCCTCCGCCATTCCGCGGACTTCGGGCGGAACACCCATCACGTCAAGTATGGGTGAGGCGAAAACTTCGCCGATAATTGATGCCGCCACGCCGCCTACGAGCGCGATTATCAGCGATACGTCGACCGCGCGCTTAATGTCGGAGAATTTACCCATGCCGGTGAGTCTTGCGATAACCACATTCGAGCCGAGAGATACGCCGACGAACATGTTGACGATAAGACCGACGATAGGCCCGTTTGAGCCGACCGCCGCCATTGCATCCTTACCGACATACCGCCCGACGACTGCGACATCCGCCGCGTTGAATAATTGTTGAAGTATTCCGGTCGCCGCAAGTGAGAGGGCGAAGAAAAATATATTTTTGGTTAGAGGGCCGTGAAGAATGTCAGACTCACGCTTTACCGGAAGTTTTAATGAAATCATAAACAGGATTCCCGTCCGCCGCGCCCGCGAATTTTGTCAGAGCGGCAATAATTAATATATGCGCGGTATATGTTTTTGCGTACCGCGCGTTCAACAAAAACGGCACAGCATGAGCCGCACCGTTTATACGTGTCAAAACCGGATTGTTCAATATCTTCACCATTGAGGGAAGGTTTTCGGACTTCGTATATCAATCAATTAATCCCTCATCGCGGGAGCGCTTTAATGAATTTTCGATTGACTGCTCTAATTCTTCTTCAACGCCGTAATACTTGGCAATTTTGATTAATTCAACTATAGCCTGCCTGATTTCGCCCGCGATGTTTTCCTTCTTCGGCTCACCGTGCTTCAGGCGCTTAATCCCCGAATCTTCCCAAAGATTAATTTCCGATGCCACCTCACCGCATTCTTCCAATAATCTGGTTGCCATCTGGTAAGGCTCGACACCTTTCGGAAAGTGTTTGTTTGACGCTTCCGCCATTTTGTAAAACCGTTCCATAAATCCCCGCATCCCTTACCAGTGTATCCACGGAGCGGTGTCCGACGCGATAAGCTCCTCAAGGTAGTTCTTGTCGCGCATTGTATCCATGCACTGCCAGAAGCCGTCGTACTTGTACGCGCCCAGCTGATTTTTACGCGACAGTCTCTCAAGAGGGGCATGCTCGAACATCACGTCGTCGCCGTCGATGTAGTCTATAACGGACGGTTCAAGCACCATGTATCCGCCGTTAATCCAGCCGCCGTCCTCCTTGCGCTTTTCGGTAAAGCGCATGACGGACGCGTCATCGCCGATGTCAAGCGTACCGAAGCGGCCGCCGATCTGAATAGCGGTGAGCGTCGCAAGCTTGCCGGACTTACGGTGAAAATCGAGCAGCATGTTCATGTCGATGTCGCACACGCCGTCTCCGTAGGTCATCATGAATGTCTCGTCGCCGATGTAGTCGCGCACGCGCTTTATTCTTCCGCCCGTCATCGTTTTGAGTCCCGTATCGACTACGGTGACGCGCCACGGTTCGGCGGCGTTGTTATGTACTGTCACGGCGTTTTCCTTCGTAAAGTCAAACGTCATATCGGAGTGATGAAGATAGTAATTCGCAAAATATTCCTTGATAACATCCGCTTTGTAGCCGCAGCAGATGATAAAATCGTTGAAGCCGTGGTACGAATATTCTTTCATGATGTGCCAGAGTATCGGCTGATCGCCTATTTCAATCATGGGCTTCGGCTTGAGATGCGATTCTTCGGAAATACGTGTTCCGAAGCCGCCTGCGAGAAGTACAACCTTCATTTATTAACCTCCGACGATATCTCTATTGTACATATCAGTATACCACAGTGGCCCTGTACTTTTCAATATTATTTTAAAAATAGTGTCGAAAAGCTTTTCTGTAAAATTCAACCGACATCACGTCCTTGTGCAAATGTCCTGGTAAACCTGACGCGTCAGACTGACTATGAAAAAGCTTTGCCCCTTATGAAGGTTTTTCGCCAGGCATTTTTTCAAAAAGGCCGTGTTTCCCGTGCTTCAAGTGCCTCGCGAATATAGCGCTTCATGTCGTCGGGCGACTGATCTCCGCACTTGCCGAGTTCGCCTAGGACGCGTCCGACGCCGTAATCGCTCATGTACCAGTCGTCCCGCGCGACAGTTTTAACTTCGGCAGGGCATACAAGTATCTTGGCATCAGGATAGGCGAATGTATAATAAGTCAGACAACGGCGCGCATGGAATGATTTGCAGACGATGATTGCGCGGCGGATGTCCATGCCGAGCGAATCCGTGAGACGGCGCGTGAAGAATGCGTTCTGGAAAGTGTATTTTGCTTTACTTTCCCTCAGTATCGCGGACTGTGGTACACCGCACTTTTTCAGCACATCGCAGTAGAACTCGCAGTCCGACGTGTAGTGATTGTTATAGACGTCCGCCTTACTTCGCACTCCGGGCCATATCCCACACTTCGCACCGACACCGCCAGACGGTATTATAAACGGCGCGAATTCCTCAAGATAAAGCTCGGCGGCGTGCTCGGGTGCCTCGGAATACGGATCACCCGGCAGAAAGATCACGTCTGCCGACTGTGGTTTGTCGGTCACAAAAATATAGTCGGTAATATCGCGTATTAGACGATTGTCTGTCATTGCACTCCGCTTTCCGTAAAAGAAAACTCCATCGTGTCCGTGTCCAGATGCGCTCCGATTCCGATGGGGAAGGTCGCCATGTTGTCACCGTGACCGAAGTCCTCACAGCGCACGACGGGTATATTGTAGCGTTCCCCGATATGTCGGAGAATATCATCGACGAGCGGTGATTTTTCTTTTGAATAGTGACCGAACAGAAGTCCGCTGATGCAGTAAAACAACCCGCTCTGCTCGATGTGCGAGAACCACTTCGAGATCATCGCGGGAGATGAATACATCTCGTGGTCCTCAATGAAGAGCAGATGATTTTGACTATTGTCTATTTTAAGGTAATTCCCGCCGAGCATCGCCGCATAGTTGATGAGATATCCGCCAGTCAGAATACCCTCGCACTTGCCGGGGCAGATGACGCGCCACTCACTGTTTTTGACATATGTCAAATCATGCGCCGTCACGCGTGCTTCAAACGACTTCCTGTTGTAGTCGGACAGCGCGTGAAACATGTGGGGCGTCGGGCTGTAGAAGGTGACAAGACCTGTCAGCGACGTGACGGCGTTCAGCACCGTCGTGCTGTCACTGTGAGCGGCAATTATCTTCGGATGACGGCAGATGCTCTCAAAGTCGATGTACGGAAGAATTTCGTTTGACACCTCACCACCGCCGAACAGAAGCATGTTCACACTGTCGTCGGCGATCATCGAGTTGAAGTCGTCGGCACGCTCGGTTATTGTGCCGGAAAATCCGGTCGCATTCGAGTAGATGTTCGCCGCAAGCTTTGTCCTGAAGCCAAGCGTCTCAAGCGTAGCGGTGCATTTTTCGATGTAGTCCTCGTTTACGGCAAACGCGGGTGCGAGAAGTCCGATGGTATCGCCGCGCTTAAGCGCGCGAGGTTTGATGATCGAAGTATTCATATGCATCTCCTGAAATATAATATATTAGTCAAAGGCCAATAAAGTCAGCTGCATAATATCAATATTAAATGACAACGGCGTAAAAAGCTTGATTTCGTAATATTTCGGGCAGTATAATATGAATGTTGCTTCCGCAGTGCGGATAACCTAAGTATAAAGCCGCACGTCTCTTTTGTCAATAATAATCGGAAAAACACGCGGCGGAAGAATTCAACCGAAAGTGAGATTTTGCAATGCGAATAATAGAAAATCAGACGCTTGACGAGGAGCGCGCACTGTACAATTTGTGCGATACGGAAGTCGTAAACTGCACCTTTGCAGGACCTGCCGACGGCGAATCGGTGCTCAAGGAGACACGCGACATTAATGTGCGCGACTGTACGTTTTCACTGAGGTATCCGCTGTGGCACGCAAAGAATTTCACGCTCGACTCGTCGGTGCTTGACGGCATAACGCGCGCACCGCTCTGGTACTGCGAGGGCGGACTTATGCGACACTGCAAAATCGAGGGCATCAAGTGCCTGCGCGAGAGTAACGACATAAAGATAGAAAACTGCGCCGTGGAATCGCCGGAATTCGGCTGGAAGTGCGCCGGTGTTCACATGACAGGTACGTCGATAACGTCGGAATATCTCTTTTTCGAGAGCCGCGATATCGAAATCTGCTGTCTCAACATGCACGGGAAGTATTCGTTCCAGTACATCGAAAACATGAGTATCATAAACTCCGTACTTGATACGAAGGATGCGTTCTGGCACTCGAAGAACGTCACAGTCAAAAACAGCGTCATACGCGGCGAATATCTCGGCTGGTTTTCGGAAAATCTGTATCTGAAGGACTGCCGCATAATCGGTACGCAGCCGCTCTGCTACTGCAAGGGGCTTGTACTCGAAAACTGCACGATGGAGGACGCGGACTTCGCGTTTGAGTATTCGGACGTAACGGCGGATGTCGTGGGCAATATCATATCGGTGAAAAATCCGAAGTCGGGCATAATCACCGCCGACTCCGTGGGCGAGGTGATATACGGTGACGCGGTGACCGAAGTGAGCGGACGTGTTGTCATACGGGGCAGCGCAAAATGAAAAAGCTGACGCAAAAAAAGAGAGCCGAGTGCCGTAACAATATTATAGCTTACGTTGTTGCCGCAGTCTTTGCCGTTCTGACGTTCGTGCCTATCATCATCGCGGGAACGACGGAGGATGAAGCCGTAAAATCAGCCGCGCTGATCTTTGTTGGTGCGCTGTGGGTTTTATTCGGCGGAATAATCGTGTTTGTCGCAAAAAAAGGCGGCTGCGGCATGATCCGCGAGGGATGGAGTGTGGGGTGCACACTCGGAGGGCTCAGATGGATGAGCAAGCGTGATGAGACAGTGAGTATTTGTGTACTCGGTATTTTAGTCGCAGTTCTCGGCGCAGCGCTTGTCGTTTTTATGCTCGTCAGATGAACAGGACAGAAAATAATCGGAAAACGAATAAAATAATTCGAATAATGATAAATATATATTGACAAACGATAAACCGTGTGCTATCATAGGGACGAAAACGAACCGAAGGGGGATATTATGTGGAAAAGTAAGTATTCCGTCACACTGACGCTTACGCTCACCTATGTGATAGCCGCGCTGCTTGTCATGTTCATCGCAGCGGGCAAATGGATTTTCTATTCGTGGTACGGAGAAGAGCTTGGACTGTGCGTCACAGTCACCTTCTACTGCGGCTCGGTACCTGCGATAGCGGCGATTGTGTCGCTTCTGCGGCTTCTGTACGGCATAAGGGGCGGTAAGGTTTTCACGGCGGGAAACATCCGTCATCTGCGGATATTGTCGTGGTGCTGCTTCATTGTCGCGGTCATCTGCCTTGCGGCGTCTTATTTCTACCTTCCGCTTTTACTTATCACCGTCGGTGCGGCTTTCATGGGACTGATACTGCGCGTCATCAAGAACGTTTTCGTCGCGGCATATGAGCTGAAAAACGAAAACGATCTTACGATATGAGGTGAGCGGCATGGCGATAATTGTGAATCTCGACGTAGTGATGGCGAAGCGAAAGATACCGTCAGGCGAGCTTGCTGAGAAGATCGGTATAACGCAGGCGAATCTTTCGATACTCAAGACCGGCAAAGCTAAGGCGATACGGTTTTCTACGCTTGACGAAATCTGTAAAGCACTCGAATGTCAGCCGGGAGACATTCTCGAATATAAGGAGGACTGAATATGAACACAAACATGGGTAACACTCCTGACTCCGCCCAGAATCAGGGAGCCGGACAGGTCGGCGCCCCAAATAACGGCAACTGTCAAAATCCGTATGCGGCAGCTCAGCCGATACAACCGAATCAGCAGTATACACAGCAGAATACTCATCAGTATACACCGTATCAGCAGTACGCACAACAAGGTCAGCCGCCTCATCCGTACGAACAGGGTCAGCAGTACGCACAGCCTCATCCGTGCGCATATACGCGGCCGGCACCACGCCCGGCGATACCGTCATCGCGTGCCGATGTGATCTTCGCACTGCTCGTCGCGGTATTCTCCGTCATCACGGTCGACTTCTCGCTGTTCGCAGGCTTCCGTCTCGGCTTTTCAATCAGCACGCTTTTGATGACCGTCCTTGCGGTCGTCTACCTTGCGATATCGAAAATCAGGGTGACACCGTTTTCGCTGTTTTGCCTTGCTGCCGCAGTCGGGGGTGCGGCATCGTTCGCGGTGTACGCCGACGATTTCTTGAAATTCTGGATGTTTCTCGCGATCATCTTCCTATTAGCTGCCGCTTTCTCTGTAATGACCGGCAGCGCGCGGTATACGGCGGACAGCTTTCGTGCGGTAGGCAATTATCTGGCGCTTGCGGTCATATGGCCGTTCAAATACATCGGTGACTCGATGCGCTCGCTGTTTTCGTCAAACGGCAGCGCGGCGGATCAGAAATCGCATAAGAAGGTTATCGTCGGCATCCTCTGTGCACTTCCCGCCCTTGCCGTGATAATCCCGCTGCTCATTTCATCTGACGCGGCATTCGAGGGACTTCTCAAAAACACATTTTTCGGTGAGCCTGTACGTTTACTCAGCGCGCTTATTCTCGGACTCGGACTATCGGTACTTCTCTATTCGCTTTTGTTCGGACTATCGAAAAAGCTTCCCTCGAAGGATGCAAAGCCCGTAAAACCTGTGTCCGGCAAGCTGAATTCCGCCGCGGTCACTGCGTTTCTCTCGGTTATCGCGTTCGTGTATGCAGTGTACCTGCTCTCACAGCTCGCGTACTTCGTCAGCGCGTTCTCGGGTATACTTCCCGATAATTATACAATTGCCGAATATGCGCGCCGCGGCTTCTTTGAAATGTGCCTGATCTGTGCGATAAACCTTATAATAGTATTCTTCTGCTTTGCCTTTTCCGCAAAGTCGGAATCTGGCAGGGCGGCGCTCCCCGTTAAGCTTCTGTCGCTGTTCTTCTGCGTATTCTCACTCGCGATGATCGCTTGCGGCATATCGAAGATGGTGATGTACATCGACACCTACGGCATGACCAGACTGCGCATCTGCACGTCAGTATTCATGCTGATGCTCGCGGTGATATTCGTACTTGTCGCGGTGCGCCTGTTTGCGGAGAAGTTCCCGTATGTGAAGTTTGCGGTCGTCGCGGTGGCGCTGATAGGACTTGCGACGATATGGTACGATGTCGACTCGGTTATTGCAAAGTATAATACGGAAGCGTACTTCTCGGGAAAACTTGACGAGGTCGATGTCGACACTATCGCCCATCTGTCAGACTCGGCGGTACCGTATCTGCTTGAGCTTTCCGAAGCAGACAATGAATACGTCGCGTATACGGCTCGTGAGGAGCTTGAGTCCCGCTTCTGGTCGTATTATTCTGTTGACTCCGATGAGAATGACGGCAATCGTGCATACTACGGCGAGGAAAGCTACGACGACGGTTACTACAACGATGCCGACGACAGTTACTACAACGACGATGGCTGCTACAGTAATAATAATAGCGGTGCGACGCATGAGGAAATCGAGGCGACCGTATTCAAGGAGGACAGTGAATACGACTTCCGCGAGTATAATGTGACCGAGGCTAAAGCAAAGAAGCTATTGTACGAAAACCGCTTCACGATCCTTGAGGGAAGCACGTACAGAACGCGGTAAAACCGCATAATAATAAGAACCGCAGGAATGCGGTTCTTCAGACTGAAGACAAAGCGGTTTCAGGATTAACATTCTGAAACCGCTTTGTTGT
>CAZMRH010000001.1:33614-41964 GCA_964568705.1 uncultured Lachnospiraceae bacterium | reverse complement strand
TGATCGAGATTATGCGCACATCCGGCTCCTCGCGAAGCAGCATGCGTACGTTCGCTATCACCCTGTCATACACTGCGGGATCGGACAGGCACGGCTGCACCCACGCCCTCTCACCTCTCGGGCACTGACCCGCGAGCCAGCCGATGGTATGCTCGAATCCGCCTGTGTACTCAAGTCCGCCGCCGAGCTTTTCCGGCAGCAGCGTCTCGCGTCCGTGGCTGTTGTTGAGCTTTAGCTTTGCGCTTATCCCATTGTCGCACACCGAGTACCAGTACGCGTTGCGGAACTCGAACTGTGGCACTTCCTTATCGATGATACACTCGTCGATGAGTATGTCGTCATGTTTCGGTATCTTCTCGAAATCTCTCGTGTAAAAGCGGCAACCGCAGTATTTTTCAAGGAATGTGTACACACCGTAGAGCGCTCCGCGCACTCCGCTTCCGAGGATGTAAATTTTTTCGCCTTCGGTCTTTATGATGAAGCCTTCTTCGCCAAGCTCCGCAATCTCCGCGTCCGTAGCACCGCCGCGATTTGTAAAGCCTACAACTATCTCGCGCTCCGACACCGACATATCATCTATGAAAAACATCATCGGGCAGCCGGTTATCTCATGTATGTACTTTTTCAGCTCGTATACAGCAGTTCTCTCAGACTTCGTGAAGCCCTTCCTCACGATAATAATATATTCGCTCTCTTTGTTTTTTACAAACTCAAGCATAATCTTTAGTGTGCGGCAAGTTGCCGCCTCCCTTTCCGGATTTTTCTTAATTATAGCAAAGCGTACGCGTATTTTCAATAGCTTTTGCCGTTTTTGCCGCCATATCGGTACGCGAATTATTTTTTCGGCATGTATAGACTTTTCACGAAAGATATGATATAATAATCTAATAAAATTTGAAAGGATTTCCCCTTACACATGCCTGAATACATTGAAAAAATAGATAAAGTCTCGCTTCCCGTCATCCCGCTGCGCGGTCTTGTCGTATTCCCTTCCGTTCCGATCAACTTCGAAGTGCAGCGCAAATGCTCGCTTACGGCTCTTGAAACGGCACAGGCGGGAGATATGTACGTCTTTCTGCTCACGCAGAAGGAGATCTCCGTCGACTCGCCGGAATTTACCGATCTTTACAAGGTGGGCGTAGTCGCCAAGATCAAACAGACGCTCAAAACCCCGGAGGGCACGGTTCGCGTGATCGCCGAGGGACTTTGCCGCGGCACGGTCTCCTCATCACTCAAGGCAGGCGACTGCATGTTTGCCGATGTTATCACGAAAACCGTATCACTGAAAAGCAACACGGGGATTCGAGTCGAAGCGCTCATGGATGAAGCTATATCCGCACTGGACAGTGTACTCGAGTACGCACCTCAGGCATCGGGAGACCTGATGCTTGCGGCACGCGGCATAAAGAATCCCGGACTTCTCGCCGATTTTATCGCATCGAATGCGCTTGTGCGCATCGAGGACAAACAGAAGATACTTGAAATATACGAGCCGCTGAAGCGGCTTGAAAAGCTCGCAGTCACACTTGAACAGGAGGTAAAACTCCTTCTCGCACAGCTGTCCGTCCACAAGAAGGTCAAGGAACAGCTTGACGAGAATCAGCGCGACTACTACCTTCGCGAGGAGCTTAAGGTTATACAGGACGAGCTGGGGATGAACGGCGACGACGATCCGTCATACTATTATACCAAAATCGCCGACGCTCATCTTCCCGAAGGTGTCGCCGAAAAGCTTACTAAGGATGCGGCACGTCTCGCTAAAACACCGTTCGGTACGCCTGAAGCCGCAGTCATCAAGAATTATCTTGATACGTGCCTTGAGCTTCCGTGGGTCAAAAAGAGCCCCGAATTCATAAACATCGACACGGCGAAGCGCATACTTGAGCGCGATCACTACGGACTTGCAAAGCCGAAGGAACGCATCCTCGAATACCTTGCCGTCAAAAAGCTCGCACCGGAACTGAAAAGTCAGATACTCTGCTTCGTAGGACCTCCCGGAGTCGGCAAGACCTCGCTCGGCGCATCTATCGCCCGTGCGATGAAGCGCGAATATGTTCGCGTGTCGCTCGGCGGAATCCGGGACGAGGCCGACATACGCGGTCACCGCAAGACGTACATAGGCTCGATGCCCGGCAGGATAATATCGTCGCTTCAGAACTGCGGTACGCGAAATCCCGTGATGCTGCTCGACGAGATAGACAAGCTGTGCAGCGATGCTCATGGCGATCCGTCATCGGCAATGCTTGAGGTGCTTGATCCCGAGCAAAACAAGAATTTCCGCGATCACTTCATCGAGATGCCGTTCGACTTATCCGACTGCTTCTTCATCGCAACGGCGAACACGCTCGACAGTGTGCCGCGTCCGCTGCTCGACCGAATGGAAATAATTGAGCTGCACACATACACAAAAAACGAAAAACTGAACATAGCGAAGAATCACCTTATCCCGAAACAGCTTAAGAATCACGGTCTGACAAAGCGTAATCTGAAAATCACCGACGATGCACTCTCCGACATAATCGCGGGCTATACAAGTGAAGCGGGCGTACGTAATCTTGAGCGCTCTATTGCGACGGTATGCCGCAAGATCGCCAAGAAAATCGTCGGCGGTGAGATGAAATCGGTCGTACTGACAAAAGAAAACCTCTCCGACTATCTCGGTGCAAGAAAGATACCCGACGAGAAAGCGGGCAAGGTTGATTTGGTCGGAGTTGTGAACGGTCTTGCCTACACCGAGGTCGGCGGCGACATATTGAAAATCGAATCGGCAGTCATGGACGGCGCAGGCAAGCTTGAGCTGACAGGCTCACTCGGCGACGTAATCAAGGAGAGCGCGCACATCGCTCATTCATACGTCCGCGCTCATCTTTCCGAATTCGCCGTGCCCTCTGAGAATGCCGAATTCTACAAGACGCGGGACATACATATTCACATGCCGGAGGGTGCTGTTCCGAAAGACGGCCCGTCAGCAGGTGTGACTATGGTGACGTCGCTCGTCAGCGCTTTGACAAAAGTACCTGTGCGGTGCGATACGGCGATGACGGGTGAGGTAACGCTGACAGGGCGTGTGCTTCCAATAGGCGGGCTGCGCGAAAAGACTGCCGCCGCATCCTCCGCAGGTGTTACGCGTGTGCTCATACCGCACGACAATCTGCCGGATCTTGAGGAAATCGACTCCGAGGTGCGCGCTTCCCTTACCTTCATACCGTGCCGCACCGTGACCGAGGTGCTGCGTGAGGCGTTGTCCTCCGACGCGTATCTCAAAAGCGCTTCGGAGATGCTCTCTCAGGTAACGGCAGTAAGAATTCCCGCCGCGGTCATTCCGAAAAAAGTCATACCGCACACACCGGCGCTCCCCGAGGTTCCGTCGAATCCCGTGTGACGCGGCGATTAAACAAGCGCCCGCCGGGTGAATCATAAATAAAGTCTACATTTTCTATTTTACGGAGACACAATTGAAAATCAACATACAGAATACGAGACTCCGCATAAGTGCGGGAATGCCGTCGCAGTTTCCCGCCGATCCGGTGCCGCAGATAGCCTTCGCCGGACGCTCAAACGTCGGCAAAAGCTCACTCATCAACACGCTTCTCTCCCGTAAGTCACTGGCGCGTGTCAGCGGTGAGCCGGGCAAGACCATCACGATAAACTTCTACGACATCGACGGCAGGATATTCTTAGTCGATCTTCCGGGCTACGGCTACGCCAAGCGTCCGCCGCAGGATAAGGCGAAGTGGTCGGCACTGACCGACGGATATTTCACGGGCAACAGGAATATCGACCGCCTCATGCTGTCGGTACTTCTCATCGACAGCCGCGTCGGTGCGACGAAGGATGACCGCGACATGCTCGCCTTTCTGAATGAATCGGGGCTGTCTCACATCATCGCCGCAACAAAGTCAGACAAGCTGAATGCAACCGAGCGTGCGGCGTTTATCGCATCGGCTAAGACGGATGCCGACTTCGCCGGTGCTGAGGCGATCATCATGTTCTCGTCAAAAACCGGTGAGGGCAAAAAGGAACTGTGGGACGAAATTCTCGTTCACTGCGGCTGACATTTTCCACAATACAATCTGTGAGGTATTTCTATGCTTCTTAATCTGCTTCGCAACAATGCGCTTGACTGGAACACAAAGCTGCCGCTTGCGCTTCTGTCGGTCATCGTCATACTTATTTCGCTGACTGTGCATGAGCTGTCACACGGCTATATCGCATACAAATGCGGCGATCCTACCGCGCGTAATCTCGGCAGACTGACGCTAAATCCAGTAAAGCATCTCGATCCCGTCGGCGCGGTGTGTATGCTTTTGTTCGGCTTCGGATGGGCAAAACCAGTCCCCGTCAACTCACGCTACTTTAAAAATCCGAAACGCGGTATGGCACTGACCGCTCTCGCGGGTCCCGTATCTAACTTTTTACTTGCGTTTATTGCACTGTTCTTCTATCTCCTCACGACATCGCTGGCGCATCCCGCGAGTGAATTCGCATATAACGCCGTGTCGATTCTTGCGTATTTCTTTTACTATTTCGCACTCATCAACCTCTCGTTCGGCGTGTTCAACCTCTTTCCCGTACCGCCGCTCGACGGCTCACGCATACTTTTTATCTTCCTGCCGACGAAATACTACTTCGGCATCATGAAGTATGAAAGGTACATCGCGATAGCGTTTCTGCTGCTTCTCTGGTCGGGCATGATCACAACTCCGCTGTCGTACATCGTAGGCTGGATCGAAGGCGGTATGACGTGGCTCATCAGGCTTCTGCCGTTCATCAAGTGACTTATGGAAAATCTGACGTACAAATTAGAACTGTTCGAGGGCCCGCTCGATCTGCTTCTTTCACTTATAACTAAAAATAAAATAAGCATTGACGATATCCCGATTTCGCTTCTCTGCGACCAGTACATGGAGTACATCGACAGTGCCGCAAAAGCCGATATCGAACTTGCGTCGGACTTTATCGTCGTGGCGAGTGAACTGATGCTCATCAAGAGCCGCATGCTCCTGCCTCGTACCGATGAGGAGGAGGAAGACCCGCGTGCATCCCTTGCCGCGGCCCTTCTCGAATACAAGCGTGCCAAGGAAGCGGCGGCACTCATGAAACCTCGATTTGACCGATACGGACTTCGTATGGCTAAGGAGACCGACGAGATCACTATCGACCGCACATACGTCGCCGATCACGACTTCCGGCTCTTATCCGAAGCGTACATGAGGGTACTGTCGGAGGTGAGGGTAAGCGATGCGGAGGCTAAGGAAAAATTCAAGCCGCTGCTTGAAAAAAAGACCGTTTCGGTCACGCTTATCGTTGAAAATCTCGCGCGCAGACTGTCGGGCGGCAACAGGCTCTCATTATGCCGATACTTCCGCACGGCAGAAGACAGAAGCGAGCTTGTGTCTATGTTTCTCGCGATGCTGGAACTCTTAAAATCCGGCCTTCTTCTCCTGGAGGAAGGCGAATTCGAGAACGGAGACGGCGTAATCGACGCGGAGTCCGAGATAACGATTTACCTTGACGAATCCGCCGACATATCCGCGCTTACGAACATCGTGCGCGACGTTTGACGGCAAATACGCAAAAATTGAGTATGGATGAGAGACTATGGAAATAATTACTGATAGCAAGACGGAAAACCCGAGTGTCGCGGTCGGTCTCGCCGATGACGGCATCAAAATGAGCGGCAACACTGCGGATTCCGTCACCGACGCTTCCGCGTCCGACGACGGCTTTGTCGACAGCGGCTTTGACGACAGGCACTGTCAGAAGATAATCGAGTCGATCCTGTTCGCCGCCGGCCATCCGATGACGTATGAGAAGATTGCATCGGTAATCGGCAAAACACCCACCGACACGCGCCGCATCATTAACGACTTTGCCGAAATGTACAACCGCGACGACCTGGACGTTGCGCGCGGAGTGCTGCTGCTCACCTTTGACGACTGCTGTCAGCTGTCGACTAAGGAGCAGTACGGCACATATATCCGCGAGGCGCTCGGCATCAGGCGTGGCGGCAATCTGTCGCCATCGTCGGTCGAGGTGCTGGCAATAGTCGCGTACAATCAGCCCGTCACACGTGCGTTTATCGATACGGTGCGCGGTGTTGATTCAAGCTATCTTGTGGGTACGCTCTCCGATAAGCATCTGATTGAAGTGTGCGGCAGGCTTGACGTTCCCGGCAGACCGCTTCTCTACCGCACGACTCCTGATTTTCTCAGAGTGTTCGGTCTATCATCACTTACGGAACTTCCCGAAGTCGCGCCGGTCAACCGCGTCGAAAATATGAAGCTTATCCCACTTGACGAGAGTGAGGAGATGGATACAGACAGTGCTGACTCAGATGATGAAGCGACCGAAGCTGATGATGAAGTATCTGACGAGACTGACGGCACAGAGGAATAATCACGGCAAATCATCCGGCAAGGAGGTATTATGAAAGCGCTGATAATAATTGGTGCAATTGCTTTACTCATCGTGATACTTCTCCTTCTGTGGGTGAGAATCAGGATAATCTACGATGACACATTCCAGCTTCGACTGTCGGTCGGATTTCTCCGCTTCACGCTTTATCCGAGGCGGGAAAAGCCCGTGAATCTGAAGGATTATAAAATAAAACGCTTCCGTAAAACACACGGTGGCGTATCGAAAAAGATGGCTAAGGGCAAAAAAAAGTCAACCGATGAAAAAGTGTCGCCGCTGTCCGACATGTTCGGCGTATTTCGCCGTACGCTCATAAAAATGGTCGGAGAGCTACACGATAAGCTTTTCACCGAAACGTTTTACCTTCGTATGAAAGTCGGCGGTGCTGACGCGGCGTCTGCTGCGATAACTTACGGCTTCATTTCGCAGGGTGTCGCGTATGTCGCCGAATTCGTCAGAATGAATACGGCAGTCAAACGCAGTGACGCGTTCGACATACAGGTAGAGCCTGACTTCACATCGGATGAGCCCGCCGCCGAACTGAGGGTTGTGTTTAAAACGCGCGTTGTATATTTTCTGAAGCTCATCATACAGACGATGATAAATTATATGCGTCTCATGGCACGCCGCGATGCCGAAAAAGAAAAGCGCGGCGGCAAGATCGAAAAAACCTGAGCATACGATATACATCAACAAACAAACGATAATATCCGCATCTGCGGTAACAGGAGGAACATACATGAACGATTCCAACAAAATGAGCGAAATTATCAAATCGTCAGTCGAAAGCATCCTCTCCATCATCGACGCTAATACCGTCGTGGGTCAGCCGATCACCACTGCCGGCGGTACGGTAATCATCCCCATCTCGAAAATCAATCTCGGATTTGCAAGCGGCGGTATCGACTACCTCGGTAAAAATTCGGCGAATACGCAGAAGCCCTCCGGCAACAACTTCGGCGGCGGCGGCGGCTCGGGTGTGACTATCTCTCCCATCGCTTTCCTTGTTGTTTGTTCATCCGGCAGCGTCGAGCTTCTCAACATAAATGATTCCGGCGTATCCGGCGATCCCATGTCTCGGGTACTCGGCTTCATCCAAAATTCGCCCGAGCTTATCGAAAAGTTTAAATCGGTCTTTGGCAAAAAGGACGACGCGGAATAATTTTCGCTGTATAATTTTTTCAGACATATTTTACTTGCGCACCGTAAAAGCTATGTATACGGTGTTCTGCGAACGTATCGTATGCCGCAATTCATTTTGGAGAAGAACGGGTCGCTTCTTGAAGGAAGCGTAGGAACTTTTCATATGGGCTGTTGAAAATACAGTTTTATAAATTTATAGCTATTGTATTTTCACCAGCCCATATGGAATATTTTTGCTTGGCTTTTAAAAAATTCCGCCCATCCCCTGCATTATGAATTTCCACATACGATACGTCCGCAGACATCTGCCTATAACTGTTTGCGGAGTGTAATATGCTGAAATTTTTAAGAACGGCAATTGTCGTTTTGTGTATAGTCTTGATATTGCCGGTATGCGGCGTTTATGCTGCGGAGGTGCCCTCGGTATCGGCGAAAAGCGCGATACTTATTGAGGGCGCGTCGGGAGCTGCAGTATTCGAGAAGAATGCGGATGAAAAGCTGCCGATGGCGAGTACGACGAAGATAATGACCGCGCTTGTTGCCATTGAAAAAGGTGATCTTTCGTCGACTGTACGCATCAACAGCAACGCCTCAAATGTCGAAGGCTCATCTGTTTATCTTAAGGCCGGCGAGGAGCTGACACTTGAGAATCTCGTTTATGCGCTGATGCTCGAAAGTGCGAACGATGCAGCCGCCGCTATCGCTTATGAGATCGGCGGATCAATTGAGGCGTTTGCCGTATTGATGAATGAAACTGCGCGGCGAATCGGACTGCACAGCACGCATTTCA
>CAZMRH010000001.1:27925-33604 GCA_964568705.1 uncultured Lachnospiraceae bacterium | reverse complement strand
CGAAGAGCGAATCGAGAAACGCGCGGTCTTCCAGCGCCTTGGTTCCGACAATCACGCGGTCCACGCCGCAGCCAAGCAGGCGCTTCGCCTTCTCCATCGTCCGCACGCCCCCGCCGACCTCGACTGGAATCCGCACGGTCTTGACGATCCCGAACACTATACTACCGCGCGTGATCTTGCATCTCTTGCGTCATATGCGCTGAAGAATGAGACATTTGCCAAAATTGTGTCGACATATAAAAAGACAATACCTCTTTCCGGAGGCGAGGGCGTCAGACTGCTTATTAATCACAACAAGCTGCTACGCTCATATGATGACGCAATCGGCGTGAAAACGGGATTTACGAAAAAAAGCGGACGGTGTCTCGTATCTGCGGCTAATCGTGGCGGTATCACGATGATTGCCGTGACGCTTAATGCGTCCAACGACTGGAGCGATCACCGCGAGATGCTCGACTACGGCTTCACTAAATTTACGCTTGCCGAAATTGTGCATGCGGGCGAAATCCAGTACGAGCTTCCCTGCACTGGCGGTACTGCAGACTCCGTTATGCTCACGAACCGCGATCCTCTTACCGCCGTGCTGCCAGTCGACTGTGGCATGCAAACTGCCGTGATCGAATGTCCGCGTCTTATATTTGCGCCTGTCGCCGAGGGTGCCGTTTGCGGCCGCGCGGTTTATTGCAGGGACGGCAAAGTGATCGGCGAAGTTCCGCTGTATGCGGTAACTGCTGTACCGAAAGCCGAAAGCTCGGACGGAATGAAATCGCTGCTCGACAAGCTCGGTGATATGCTGTTCGGCTGATAATGAGTATATGGTGTTGTTCGGCTTCTGACTAATATACTCCATTGAAAACTATATTTTGCATCTGCATAATTCATACGAAAGGTTTACCGATGGATAAACTGATAAGACTGCAAAAATACTTCACCGACTGCGGCATCATGTCCAGACGTGCCGCGGAAACCGAAATCGCAGCGGGACATGTGACCGTAAACGGGACGGTGGCGGAAATCGGTCAGAAGATCGACCCCGAGCGTGACACAGTGATGTTTGGCGGTAATGAAATAAAAGCGGCTCACAGCCGCTTTACATATATCATGCTCAACAAGCCGCTGGGCTATGTAACGACGATGTCGGACGAACAGAGTCGTCACACTGTCAGCGAGCTGATCGCGGATGCAGGAGTTCGCGTGTACCCTGTCGGCAGACTCGATATGTACTCCGAGGGACTGTTACTCATGACTGACGACGGTGCGCTTGCAAACGCACTCATGCATCCGTCCCGCAGTGTACCGAAGCTATACCGCATCAAGCTGAAGGGTGCACTTTCGGCAAATGACGTTAATGCGCTGCTGGCACCGATGGAGTTTGACGGCTACAGACTGCGTCCTGTCGAAGTGAGGCTTGTGACATCAGGCCGAACCGACAGTGACGGAAGTATTTATTCAACCGTTGAAATTACACTTCACGAGGGACGAAACCGACAGATCCGCAGGATGTGTGAGAAGTGCGGGCTGTGCGTGATGCGGCTGGCGAGAATTGCTTTAGGTGACCTTACGCTCGGTACGCTTCCCGCCGGAAAATGGCGTCATTTGACAGACGCCGAAGTTCATTATATAAAAGACGCCGTCTCACTAAATGAGGCGGAGTAATATATACGAATCATTACATAACGAGGTATAACATGGCTGAAAAAGGAGTTCTTTATACGTCCGCTCCTTCACCGGACGGACGTGAGGAAAAGGAAATGGCGGTGTACCGTCTGCTCGATTCACTCGGAATCGCGTACACGCGCACGGATCACGAGCCGCTGATGACGATTGCACAGTGCGGCAATGTGGACAAGCTGCTCAGCGTGGAGCTTTGTAAAAACATTTTTCTCTGCAACGCACAGAAAACGTTATTCTATCTGCTGTTGATGCCCGGTGAAAAACAGTTCAAAACAAAGGATCTCTGTGCGCAGATAAACTCGGCACGGCTGTCTTTTGCACCTGCCGAATATATGGAAAAGTACCTTAACATACTGCCCGGTGCTGTCAGCATCATGGGACTGATGAACGACACGGCTCACAATGTACGGCTTCTCATCGACCGCGACGTTTACGACGGCGACTTCATCTGCTGCCATCCGTGCGTCAACACGTCGAGTCTGAAGATCGCAAAAGACGACATCATCGGCAAATTTCTTACACATACCGGACACACGCCCGTAGTTGTTGACCTTTGAGGCGGTGATCCTGTGATCGGATTTGGAACAATAGTCAACGGCGGCGCGGTGATCGCCGGCGGACTTTTCGGGCTTATCCTGCACGGCGGGCTTAAGCAGCGCTTTCACGATACGATGATGCAAGCGGTCGGCATTGCGGTAATATTCATTGGAATATCCGGCGCGATGAGAGGACTTCTGACGATCGTGGAAAACAAAGTTGAAACTTCGAATACTATGCTGATGATAGCGTCACTTGCACTCGGTGCGCTCGTTGGCGAGGCGATAAACCTCGAACATCACATGGAGACATTCGGCGCATGGCTAAAGCGCAGATTCGGCGGTAAGGACGACGCTTCGTTCATAAATGCCTTCGTAACCGCATCGCTCACCATATGCGTCGGCGCAATGGCAATTGTCGGCCCGATTGAGGACGGGCTGACGGGCAACGCGTCAACGCTTTACGCAAAGGCGGTGCTCGACGGAATCATCCTCATCATATTTTCGTCGACAATGGGCAGAGGTGCGATTTTTTCAGTGATTCCGCTCGTTATTCTTCAGGGCAGTGTGACGGCGCTCGCCGGTATCATCGCACCGGTATTATCGGACATCGTTATCGCCGATTTATCGTTTGTCGGCTCAACGCTCATCTTCTGCGTCGGCATAAACCTTACATTTAAAACAAAGCTTAAGGTGGCAAACATCCTTCCGGCGATAATATTCGCGGCACTGTTCGGTGGACTTGGAATAGGATAAGCAAGCCCGGATAGCCGGGTGAGGTACGCATATTCACGCGGCTAAATTATATAAAATCAGGCGGCTCACATTGAAAGTGAGCCGCCTCTGTTTTATTTGTTCATTTCGGCGCGAAGCCAGTCCATCGTCCGACGTACCCCGTCAGTAAATGATATTTGCGCATGGAATCCCGTATCGCGCTCCGTATCGGCGGTAGAGAAGGCTTCAAGCGGCATATTTGTTCCGGTAAACGGTACATCTCCGAATACAAGCTCACATTCGGGACACAGCGCCTCCTTCATCTCAATGATGAACTCCTTAAGCGGTCTTGCGTTCGAGCTTCCGATAACATATTCGCAGTTTGCCTTACCGCACTTCCCTATCAGGTAAAAAGCTCTTGCCACATCCTCGACGTAAACAAAATCGTAATTCTGTACGCCCGAAGTAAATTGAAGCGGCTCGCCGTTTATAATTTTTTTTATGGTTGTATTTACAAATCTAGGTGAACGTTCCCCCTCTCCGTATGCATTCGTGATTATCGCCCAAACAAGCTCAATTCCGAGACTGTTCGCTATGGGCTTGCAGATATAGTGAGCGGCAAGCTTACCTACACCGTATATGTACGGAAGTCCCGGGCAACTACCCTGTTTCGTCGTCGCGACCGCCGCTTCCTTTTCCATTATGCTTCCCGCCATGACAAACCGTTTACATCCTTTTGACGCGGCAAATTTCAAACACTCCGCCGTCCAGAGTGCATTATTCAACTGAAGTTTCTCATCAGTTCTTCCGTTACCTGCCGAGCCGATCCATGCAAAATGGTAGAACGTGTCATATTCGCCATCCGCGATCACATTGTCAAGTTCACCGACTCTGCTGAAATCAAACGCCCTGAAGGTTACAAGCTCTGACTTCGCAAGATTGCCATCATGTCCTTCAAGATCTAGGGCAAGCACCTCAATCCCGTTTTTCACAAGCTCTCGTACAAGCCATCCGCCCACAAATCCGTTTGCGCCGGTTACTAATACCTTTTTCATTTTTATCCTCCGTTATTTTTCAAGCTTTGACATTACAAGCTCATACACCCGCTCGGTCGAGTGAGCATCCGTGTGAACGTGTATCAGATTCATTACGCGCTCACGCTCCGCCCTAAAATTATCCTCGCCGCAATGCACCTCGTCCGCGAAGGCTTCAAGGTCAACTGCATTATATATGTATCTGCCCTTCAGTATGTCCGTGACGTTGTCGAACACAAAACCCGTGACACGTTCATACGCTTCAAGATCGTCAAGCGTTATGCCGACCGGCCTTCCCGTCAGAAGATAGTCGTAGTACACCGAGGAATAGTCGGTTATCATTGCGTCGGTCGCACCGAGAAACTGGTAGAGCTTCACTCCGCATTGTAAAAGCTCACTGTCGTACAGTATCCTAAAGTTACTCAGCTCCACTTTGTCAATAAATCTCAGGTTCTCCGACGGATGTGGCTTTAACACAAGCAGAATGTTCCGTTCTCTGAGATATTCGTTCAGGTTTCGGTAGTCCTGCTCGGAGTAAATAATCGGTATTCCGAGCGGAAAGTCAAAGTCGGAATCGACACGGTTTCCGTCACGCGTGCGTCTGAATGTGGGCATCCAGCAGATAACCTTATCAAAGTTCTGACCGGGATAAACTTTTGAAATAAAGTCGCCGTCTTCGAAAAGGTAGTCGTTGCGCGGATATCCGGTCGTAATGAAGCGGTCGGCGGGCGCGTTTATCTCAATGCTGTACTTCTCCCTGAGGTACTCCGAAATGCATATGATGAGATCCGATTCATTCTTATCGTCCATGCGGCAGTGGCGAAGTCTCGACTTGAGCATCGTGCCTTGCATCAGGTATATCTGCCACTGCTCATCGAAGGTTCTCGGCAGATACCGCGTGCCGTAAAGTAGCAGTTTCGCCGTCATCAGGTGATACTTGTTGCCGAATTTCTCAAGACGCGTCTTAGGCGTGTAATTGCGGAAGCTGACCTTATGAAGCCTTACGTCACGAAACTTCTCCTTGTCGTACACCATCCAGATCATCCTGTATTTACGATTAAGCCCGCGGTCGATCATGTAGCGAAAAAGCTTCTCCGAATGGTCTGACATATCGGGGTTGCTCTCAAATATTATCTTTCTGTTCGGCAGGAAAAGGCGGCTCATCAGTATTTTTCCGCAGAGCTTCTTAATATTCTGATTCAGTCCCATACGCACCTCACTCAAGTTCGATTATCACAAGTTCCGGCGGATTGTTTATTCTCGGTACCGCCACATAGTTACCGAGTCCCGCCGTGACGATGAACTTTGTATTATCAAATTCGTACAGTCCCTTGTCATACTTCGGAAACAAGCCCTGATTAGGTCCGAACAGTCCGCCGACAAGCGGCAGTCTGACCTGTCCGCCATGAGCGTGACCGGACACCGCCAGATCAAAGTCATAATTCGTAAACCAGTTGGCGTAATACTCCGGCATATGGCACATGAGTATCTTGTAATTGTCGCCCGCAAGGAATTTATATAATACATGCTTCTTCGCCTTGGTCGGATTAGCATAATAGTCCGAGTATCCGCACAGCTTGATGCGCTCATCCCCTATGCTTACCGTCACGCAGTCATCATTAAGGAACACCCCACCCGTTTCCTCTATCCTGTCAAGCAGATCGGTATGCTCGTATATATCCCACTCGTGATTACCCATAGAATAATAGGTCGGTGCGATT
>CAZMRH010000001.1:225-27915 GCA_964568705.1 uncultured Lachnospiraceae bacterium | reverse complement strand
ACGCGTTATCGCGGAGTACGCAGTCTCGTGATCGTCATTTGCAAGGAGTATCATGTCGCCCGCGAGCAGTATCAGATCGGGCTTCTCCTTCGTGAGCTCGTCAATCAGAAGTGAGTTGTCCTCACCGATCTTATCGTCGTGCAGATCCGACATAAGTGCGATTTTCACGGGAGAACCGATCTTATCGCTTTCAATACTGTAACGCGTGATTTCAAGCGGTGAGAGTGACATCACGATAAGGTACACTGTAAAAATTACTGCAATTACGGCGACAACGAGTAGTATCCGCTTTATTATTTTTGGTTTTGTAATCATGCTTTTTTACGCTTGAACTTTCGGTGTAAGCACATTGCTTATCGATGCTGAAAAATTATTATAATATGTAAACACATGCATTACGATACCGTATATCGATACTTCAACGGTTCCGCAAACTGCGCCGAGTACCAGCGAATTGGTCGCGTCGGATATTCTGTCTGTCACAAGTCCGATAAAGATGAATCCTGTGTACCCCGCTATCTCGCGGATCAACCCCCGTTGAATTTTCCCGAATTTTATCCTGATCTTTAGCTTTCTCAGCGAATACTGCATATCGATTAACCCTGAAATCAATGAGACAACGGATATCACGACTACTACTCCTATCGAGCGGAAGCCGCAGAACAACACCGCAAGCGTCAGCACCGGATTAATCAGCTCTGTCACTATCGACAGTATCTTCTGATAATTGAATCGCTCGTATGAGATTGTAATTGACTTGAACACGCCGAGAGGAAAGCCTATTCCGAGGTTGAAAGAAAGAATTATAACCAGTGTTCTGAGGGTTGATATTTCCGCAGGCGACAGCTTTGATTCATACAGCGGCATGAGTATAAAGGCTGTAACGGTACCGATTACTATTGTTGCGGCGCAGATGACACTGTAAAGCTTTATAAACGCTCCGTATATCAGGCTTTCGCTTTCTTTATCACCTGCAGTTATGTATTTGATCGAAAATCGCGTAAGTGAGCTGCTGAGTCCAAGCCCCATTATTGACAGATAACTCATTACGGATTTTGCTATCGTGTACAGTCCGTATTCGCTCTGCCCCATCTGTTCGAGCATTATAGGTGAATAAACAAGTCCGATTACTACGCTGAGGAGAAGATAGACATACGAAAGAATAACGCCACTCTTTATCTGCTCTTTTTCTTTCATCGATAAAGCACCTTTCAGCCCTGCGAATAATTTCGGAGATGCGGCATATATTTCTGTCGTCAGCGCTTTATATGCTCCGAGGTTTATTCATATTTTGGATAAATCATATTATAACACAAATCAGTATTGTTTTGCAAGTAGAATGCAAAAATACCGCGCTTATACGCGAAAAATATGAATTATTTACTGCTTCTGCTTATCACTGCGACGGTTTTCATCAATGGCGCGACCGATGCGTGCGGCACTATTGCATCGGCGGTATCATGCGGCGCGGTATCCTATCGCCGTGCCGCGATACTTGCTGCCGTAATGAATATCGTCGGCGGTGCTGTATCATGCCTGTTCTTTTATTCGGTACGCGAAAGTGTCGCAGAGCTTGCAGCGTTCCCCGACAAGTACGCAGCAAGCGCCGTATACGTCGTCATGGCGACAGTCATAGTATGGGCGTGCGGCGCGTGGATGCTCGGCCTGCCGACAAGCGAAAGTCACGCGATACTTGCGGCAAGCGCGGGTGCGTCGTTCGCACTGAACGGTAAAATACCGCACGGCGTCTTCCTGGTACTCTGCGGGCTGCTTCTTTCCGTGATACTCAGCGGTATTGCGGGCTTTTTTGCCGCGCGTACAGTCGCGTACATATACCGACGGCGGACTTCTTCATGCCGCACTGCGTCTGTACCGTTTGCAAGATCACAGATCGCGGCAATCATCGCATCCGCGTTTCTTCACGGCAGTCAGGATACTCAGAAATTTCTCGCACTCATGCTTGCTGCGATGCCAGTGATATCAGGAGAAGCATCAGTCGGCGCGGCGATTCTGTGCTGTACCGTCATGGGTATCGGGACGCTGTTCGGCGGCAGGAAAAGTGTGCGCAAAATCGGCAGTGAGATGACCGCGCTGACACCCGTCGGCGCGATAGCTTCAGACGCCGCGAACGCTGCGGTCCTGCTGATACTAACGCTTGCGGGATATCCCGTCAGCACGACTCACACAAAGGCGATTGCAATGCTCGGAGCATCCGTCTCAGGCTGCGGAAAACCTGACAGCCGATGCGCGTCGGGACTTGTCTCCGCGTGGTTTCTGACGTTTCCGGTATGCGGGATAATGGGCTATCTGGGCGCTCTCGTCATCATGTGATTTACCGTCACCATACATGCATAACTTCGGAAGAATATGATAATACTCATCGTGTAATCTAATTTCCGGAGGTCATTATGGAATACGATAAAAATGAACAGAATACAAATCCCGAAACAGAGCTTGCCTGCGAAATATTCAGAAGCGCAAGAATGGGATCGGAATCAGCCGGCTGCATCATATCGAAGGTCACCGATAAATTCATGCTCAGTGACGTCACCGCGCTCGTCGAGGGATACAGCGACTATGCGAGCCGTGCCGCACAGATGCTTCACGATAACTGCGTAAATCCGAAGGAATTATCCTTCGGCAAAAAATTTTCTGCGCGCGCGGGCGTTGCAATGAATACTATGATGGACTCATCCGCACCGCACATCGCATCAATGCTTCGCAAGGGTCTTTTAATGGGCGCGGACGAGCTTGAAGGCTTCGTGCGCGAGCTTGACTCCGACGGCGACGGTAACGGTAAGGTTTTTTCACTCGCACGCGAAATGATAGATTTTGAACGCAAGATGGCTGAGAAATTTAAGATATACATCAAGGAGGAGGTGGGCGTAAAATGAGTGTCCGGCCTGTAACGGAATCCTCCTTCGGCGATTTTATCGACACCGCCGACGGTGAAGTCCTTCTTGAGTTCTACTCAGATTCCTGCGCTCACTGCAAGACACTTCAGCCCATCGTTTCCTCTCTTGCTGATGAAGAAGCCGACTGGCTGACTGTCGGCGCTGTCAACGCTTCCGAGAATCCCGAACTTGCCGAGCAGTTTGACGTTCGAAGCGTACCGACACTCGTCGCAATCAAGGACGGACGCGAATACAACCGCACGGTCGGCGTTCACTCAAAGCGAGCCATCCTTGAGATGCTTTGAGTACCCTTGGTTAAAATAATGTAAATACTTTAGGTAATTTTCACCTGCTTCTTGACATATCGCAATATTCGAGTATAATTTTATAGGCGGAATATCCGCGATATTTCTGCAAAGGCAAGTCTTTAGACGCAAGGGGAATCATGAAAAGAACTGCAATTATCGGATATGGCGGCGAGGGCCACTGGCACGCAACTCAAGCTACCGGCGGTGAATATTATTATATCCACGTTGAGAAAAGCGATGTAATCGAGGTCGCGGGAGTCTACGATATCCGCGAGTCTCAGTTGGAGCTGGCGCGCGAGCGAGGACTTCACACCTATGCATCACTTGACGAGCTGCTTGCCGATGACAGCGTCGATATCGTCGTTGTCGCGACACCGAACGACTCGCACGAGGAATTATGCATAAAAGCGATTGAAGCCGGCAAGAACGTCATCTGCGAAAAGCCTGTCACACTGACAACCGAGTCGCTTGAGCGCATCATCGAATGTGCGGATAAAAATAAAAAGCTCTTCTCCGTCTATCAGAACAGACGCTGGGATATATACTTCCTTCTCATGAAGCAGCTCCATGAAACGGGTGAGATCGGCGAGATAATCAGCCTTGAGACGCGTGTTCACGGTGCAAACGGCGTGCCCGGCGACTGGCGGCTGAAAAAGGAATACGGCGGCGGTATGCTCTATGACTGGGGCGTACACATGATAGATCAGGCGCTGTGGATGCTCGGCTACGATGTCGACCGCGTCTACTGCACCTTTGAGCATCTGACCACGGACGAAGTTGACGACGGTTTCTACCTTGACTTGTACCTCCGTGATAACACAAAGGTACGGATTGAAGTCAACACCTATAACTTTATCCCGCTTCCGCTGATATATATGCGCGGGACATGCGGCACGGCGATTGTGCGCGACTGGTCGAACAGATGTGAGGTAAAGCACTGCAAGGACTGGCACGACAAGAGCGTCATTCCGGTCAAGTGCGGCAACGGTCTGTCTAAGACGATGGCTCCGCGAAGCGACGAGTCGATAAGCAGCTACGAGCTTAAGCATCCGCAGGTGGATGTTCACGATTACTACCGCAACTTCTGCGCCGCGATCGACGGCCGGGAGGAGCTTATCGTGAAGCATGACCAGATACGCGAGGTACTGAAAGTTATTGAGGCGGCACAGAAATCGGCGGAGACCGGCAACATAGTGAAGCTGTAAATATAACAATACCCACCGATCACCGGTGGGTGATATAATCCCCATAGAGTAGACACCTGAAAAAACAAAAAGTCAGGACTACACTATGGGGGTAATTTTATGTCAAGAGGAAAGATGAGCAAAGAAGAAAGAATAAATGCGGTAGAAAAATACAAAGCAGGCAAAGGGAGCTATGAGAGCATAGCGAAAGAGTACGGTATAAACAAGCGTACACTGGTAGATTTGGTGGCAATATATGACTCGCAGGGAATTGAAGCTTTGTATGACAAAAAACGAAACCAAAAGTATGCGACAGAGATAAAGCAAGAAGCGGTACAAGAGTATTTAACCGGGAAATATAGTCAGCAGGAAATATGTAAAAGATTTAAAATTCGACAGCGCAGTCAACTCCGTGCATGGATAAAGGTGTATAATGGTCATAAAGGAATGAGGGAGTCACGCAGCTCCAGAATGGAGATTTATATGACCAAAGGTAGGAAAACCAAGCAACAAGAACGGGCGGAAATCGTTGCGTTCTGTATTGAACACGGAAAAGACTATACGCTGACAATGCAGACATATGCAGTATCATACCAACAAATCTATTCATGGGTGCGAAAGTATGAAGCAAACGGAGTAAACGGACTTGCTGACGGCAGAGGCAGAACAAAGCCGGAGAGTGAAATGACCGATAATGAGAAGCTTAAATCGGAAAACAGGATTCTACAGGCACAGCTTAAGGAACGGGAAATGGAGATTGCTTTTCTAAAAAAACTAGGGGAACTGGAAGGAGCTGGTCGTTGACAGGCGTTAGACAGGAAAATGTTTATTTGGCGGTAAAGTATCTGACTCAAACAGAAAGGTATCCACTGAAAAAGTTATGTGCATTGATTCACCTCAACCGTTCATCGTACTACAAGTGGAAAAACCGTACAGTCAGTGTGAGCCAACAGACAAATGAGCAACTTGTAGAATGGATAAAAGAGCTTTATGAGGAACAGGATGGTATTCTCGGGTATCGGCAGATGACGATAACGCTGAACCGGGAGCACAATACACAGTACAACCACAAACGGATATACCGTCTGATGAACATTCTGCACCTGAAGTCGGTATGTCGGAAAAAGAAGTACAATTACATCAAGTCCACGCCGGAAGTTACTGCCGAAAACACTCTAAACCGTGACTTCCACGCCGACAAGCCAAATGAGAAATGGCTTACTGATGTGACAGAATTCAAGTATTATGTCGGTACAGAAGTGAAAAAACTTTATCTGAGTGCAATTATAGATTTGTGCGACAAGAGAATACCGGCATACCGGATAGGTTCAAGTAACAACAATCAGCTTGTGTTTGACACATTTGACGATGCGGTAACGGCAAATCCGGATGCTCACCCTCTGTTTCACAGTGATAGGGGCTACCAATATACAAGCAAGCAATTTCATGCCAAGTTAGAAGCGGCGCATATGCGGCAGAGTATGTCGAGAGTCGGACATTGCATCGATAACGGTCCGATGGAGGGATTTTGGGGAATGTTGAAATCCGAAATGTATTATCTTCGCAAGTTCACCTCTGCCGAAGAACTGACAGCGGCGATTGAAAAGTACATCACCTTCTACAACACTAAGCGCTACCAAAGACGCCTTCGTTCAATGACGCCAATGGAATTTCACTGTGCCGTTCTCGCGGCGTGAAAAAATCCGCCCTGCTGCGCAGCAGGGCGGATTGGAAGCCAACTAATTATTTTTGTTTTTTCGTCTGTCTACTTGACTGGGGGCACATCAATCCTCCGACGGGTATTTATGTATGTGTGGTTTTATTTTCTTGATTTACCCCTGACGGTCAGGCTGTCTCGCTGATGTATAAATAACGGCTTGCAAGCCCTTTCGCGAATAACTCCAGCCCCATATTCACTTCCCGCAGCTTTTGCGCATACAAATCCGAGTTTTTCTCCGCCGCAAAGGCGCGCTCATGCTTTTTCAGTGCCTTCTCCATATTGAAATACAGATGATACTCATTTTCGCTGAAATCAATCATCCGAAACGGAGCTTCCGCTTTACCGAGTGCCTGCGCAAGCTTGGTATGACTGCCCTGCAGCATACTTCTGTCCCCTGCTTCGTCAAACAGATACTGCGAATAGAAGAAATATAGCTTATTCTTTTTTATTCTTGTCAATTCCCGAACAAGCTTATCCAAATCACTGCTGAAATACAAGCTGTCGATTGACAGCGTTATCGAAGGCTTCAGGCGGTAATCCGCAATTTCATCAATATCACCGCACAGATAACTCATCCCGTCATCACATTTTACAGCACCGCGATCAAGCATATCTATCCCAATTCCCGGGCATCCGTATTTCGCGATGAAAAGCTCAAGCATGCTGCCGGTGCCGCAGCCGAGGTCGAGGATCGTGTCATCCGGTGTTACAGGGATCGCGTTAAGAACATAATCAATCTGTTCCTTGTCCATCATATTGAACATGTATGCCCGATACCCGTATACTTCCTCGCAAAAATCAAGAAACGCGTTGCTTTTTGTCAGCCGGCCGATTTTTTCACCGAATTCATTTCTGACCGCGTTTTTATCAATGCAATTATCAGACTGCTTCATTAACGTGACTCTTTCCTATAAGTATAAGGCATAACGGTGTTCTAAATACTGAATTGTGTTTTTGTGCAACAGATCATAAAAATAAACCTCTGCACGTTATCACTTCTTTTTCTCCGTTAATATCTCCGTCACACGCGGTATGTCGCCCGCACCCATCACGACCACCACGTCGCCCTCGCCCGCCTCACGGTCGAGATACGCCGCGATCTTCTCAAATGAATCAAGATAAAGTGCCGCCGTCCCGCGTGAATTTATCTGCCCGGCAAGTTTTTCCTCCGATACGCCGTAGATGTTCGTATCGCGTGCGGAATAAATCGGTGCGATGACGACTGTATCAGCGCCGCCCGCGAGAGATGCCACGAAATTGTCAAACAGCTCACTTGTGCGCGAATACGTATGCGACTGGAACGCGCAGTACACGTGACTGTAGCCCATCTGACGCACGCCGTCAAGCGTTGTCGCGATCTCCGTGGGATGATGACCGTAGTCGTTGAAGATGTCAGCACCGCGCGAGGTCTTGCCCTGATAATCCATGCGGCGCGCGACACCCGAGTATTCGTCAAGCCCGCGTACGATCATGTCGGACTGGATTCCGCATATGTCGGCGGAAGCCGCAGCGGCAAGTGCATCATAGACGCTGTGCATCCCCGGTACATTCAGCTTTACGCGGCAGAACAGCGCGCCGTTCTTTACGATATCGAAGCTGGCGCAACCCCTCTCAAGCGTGATACCGACCGCGCGGTAATCTGCGGTATCGCTCGTGATACCGAAGGTGTACAGTCTGCCCGGATAACCCTCTGCGGCACGCATTACGTTATCATCGTCCGCATTGACCACCGCACATCCCGTTTCTCCCGTTTTACACATGAATTTATGGTATGAAGTCTCAATCTGCTCGATTGACTTGAAATAGTCAACGTGATCCATCTCGACATTCATAACGACCGCGACAGTCGGGTAGAAATTGAGGAAAGAATCCTTATATTCGCACGCTTCAAAGATAAAATGATCGCCGTTACCGATGCGGTAAGCCATACCTGTGTCCTTTAACTCGGCGCCGCACAGCACAGTCGCATCAGCCCCCGCTGCCTTGAAGATGCTGTCGGTCATTGAGGTCGTAGTGCTCTTGCCGTGCATACCGGAAATGCCGATGCGGTACGGATATCGCGTCATCAGCCATCCGAAGAAGTCGGCGCGCGACACACACGGTATACCGAGGCGGCATGCTTCGGCATATTCAGGATTGTCGGCGGACATCGCGACGGTGTAGATGAGCATATCGCAGTCCTTTACATGCTCCGCCGACGGTTCATAATACACGCGTATGCCCTCCGCTTCAAGGTTGCGGGTAATATCGGACGGTGTGCGATCATAACCCGATACGTGAAATCCGCGCACATGGGAGATATGCGCAAGTGAGTACATGCTGATCCCGCCGATTCCGGCAAAAAAGAGGTTGTGCTTTCCTTCAAGTATTCTTTCTATCTCGGATGGCCCGAGGTTTGTATTACGTAATGACATTAAGCTCTCCTATCCCCGCTTTTTACCGATTTTACTGAAAAAGCAGCTATGTAACAGTACGTTGTTTTCTCTACTTTTATTATAGCACGAGTTTATAAAAAGTATATATTAAATTTATAAAAATATTTCAATAGCCTTGAATAATAGAAATATTGGTATTGTATACTAAGTATGTAAAGCAGAAATCATATCTTTTTAATTTAACCTTTGGGGGGACAAAATGAATATCACAGACATAAAAATCAGAAAACTTTTCGACGACGGACCGATGAAAGCCATAGTATCTGTCACCTTTGACGATCAGCTTGCGGTGCATGATATTAAGGTAATCAACGCACGTGACAAATTTTTTATTGTAATGCCCAGCCGTAAGAACGCGGATGGAACATACCGCGATATCGTTCATCCGATAAACGCTTCCTTCAGAGTAACGCTTGAGGAATCAGTGCTCCGTGCATACGACGAAGAGGTCGCAAAGGCAGCCATCGAAGCTCAGATCGCCGAATCGGAAGCGGTGGAAAGCGAAGAATAAGCAAGTATAAATCTAATAGAATGACAGGCTGTCCCGGTTCGGACAGCCTGTTTGACGTATAAGTCAAAAAAGCGAAATAATTAAAAAATCGGTATTGCATTTTGTAAAGTGATATGATATAATGTTTAGCGTGATTGAGACGCAGATGCGTTGCAATAATAATAGGGGTATAGCTCAGTTGGTAGAGCAGCGGTCTCCAAAACCGCGTGTCCTGAGTTCGAGTCTTAGTGCCCCTGCCATAGAATAACACTTCAAAAGTCTTGAGTTCAAGCCACTTTTGGGGTGTTTTTCTTTTTTCTCTGGCACCATTTCTTAAATTATACTGCGTTTATTCAAACAGTTATCTAACACTAGACTGTTATCATATCCTGCAAAGTATCTGCAATATCTGTTTTTGAAGTTTTATCAGTATGAGCATAGAAATTAAGTGTGGTAGAAGCGCTGCCGTGCCATAACCATTCTTGGTGAAAACGCTTCATCGGTTTTAATTTTGTTTCCGCTTTGAAGTTTTGATTTGTAATAATCTCCAAGTGATATGGCTTTAAATCTTGTAATAGTACTGCGTCAGTTCTTCCCGAAACGTACCTCATTTGCCGAGGTGACGCAGGAAGATGTTGATGTTGTTGCGAAGCTTCTCAACAGGCGCCCGCGCAAATGTCTCGGCTGGAAATGCCCCGAAGAAGTTTTCATTAACAAATCGTTGCACTTGACTTGACAATTCGAGGGAATAATATTTTTGTTAAAAGAAGGAATTGGAATAATCCGGAATTAAAAAGGCACTATTGAATATCCCAACCCTAAGGGCTCGGACATCCAATAGTGCCTTTTTCTAGGCAATTATTCACTTACTCGGTTCTAGGACTGAGAGGACTTTGAAGAGTGACAAAAAGAAGAAATACATAAGATAAAAACTTTTGGTTTTTATTTGTTGAAATATGAATATAATATAATTATATTAATAAATTTAAGCATAAAATGTTAAAATAATAAGCAAACAAGCAAATGGTGGGGCAAATTATAAGAAAAAAGAGATAGTGCTCTGCATCGTAATCGTAATAATCATGATTTACTCTTCGTGCGGAATATGACCGGTTTAGCTGTCCCCCAACGCTGCAACAAAAACAGGTGAAAAAACAGCATCAGTCGATACCATGTATTCCATGGCAACTAAAGGTACCGATACTTCAAGTGAAACTAACAAAGTGATAACTAATGTCACGACAGCATCCGAAGCAAAAGCGCAGGAAACAGCATCGCGGATATGCGAAAAGGCTATTCGGTACCACCGTCAATCCACGCCCCCTGCGTGGGGGGCGGCTGCCGGTGGGTGTGGTGGTGGGTAATCAGTATCGATTTCAATCCACGCCCCCCGCGTGGGGGGCGACCCGTCCATCTTCGCCCCGCAGTTCGGATAAGTATTTTTATTTCAATCCACGCCCCCCGCGTGGGGGGCGACAAATATCCGGCAGACAGATCACGATGGCGGATTTTATTTCAATCCACGCCCCCCGCGTGGGGGGCGACCCTTTGAGCGGATACTGTCGGTAAGCTCGGAAAGGATTTCAATCCACGCCCCCCGCGTGGGGGGCGACGATCCTCCGGCTTACTTCATGCCACTGTCTGATATTTCAATCCACGCCCCCCGCGTGGGGGGCGACTGACATGGCAATTACAGGCGAGCGGCGAGCCGAGGATTTCAATCCACGCCCCCCGCGTGGGGGGCGACAAAATATCCGAAGCACAGAGGAATCGTCGATGATATTTCAATCCACGCCCCCCGCGTGGGGGGCGACAGTAGAAGTGCACAACAACACATGCCTATAATTGTCACTTCTCACATAACAAACCTAATTTTAAACAATTTCTTTGAACCTAACCCGGGGTTACCTTTGTTTTATCAACATTTTAACCCTAAAAGCATACGCGAAGCCCACACATATTTATGTTAACTTCCGCTTCGCGCTACAAAACAAGCGGGTTATTCACATCAAAAGAAGGCTTCGCACCAACGTGCTTGATCTTCGTCTGGTATCCGTTTCCGAGGTTATAAAAGCGCAGGCTGTCCAGTTCCGGGTCAATAATTTTGATGAGAATATCCTCCACCTCTCGCAGCTTTGCCGCATCCAGCTGGCACTCAAATACAGAGTTCTGCACCCGCTGACCATAATTCACGCATTGTTTCGCCACCCGGCGAAGCCGCTTGCGACCTTCCGCTGTTTCGGTGTTGACATCATAGGTAATCAGCACAAGCATGTCCTACCTCCATAAAAACGGTGGATATGCGTCAAGATCCCCCCGCAGATAACGCGCCATCAGCTGCGCCTGCACAAGCGGCAAAACACCCCACTCCACCTTTTCACAAAGAAAGGGATGCGTGCAAACCTCCTGCTTCCGCTTCTGCCAAGCCATCAGTACCTCGCGACGGGTACTATCGTCCATAATAACCGCTCCGTTTTCCTTCTGTAAAAAGCCTGACGGGGCAACCTGCCGGTTATTGATCAAGGACAGCACAAACCGGTCACACACCGGCGCACGGAATTCTTCCATCAGATCAAGAGCAAGGGACTGCCGCCCCGGCCGGTCGCGGTGAAGGAACCCGGCGTAGCTGTCAAGCCCTGCCGCTTCAAGACCTGCGGCACAGTCATGCGTTAAAAGGCTGTAGCAAAAAGACAGAAGAGCGTTTACATTGTCGGTGGGAGGTCGTCGGCTGCGGCCGCACCAAAAGAAATCCTGCTTATTTTGCAGAATTAGCATATCAAACACACTAAAATAGGCGTTAGCGGACTCTCCCTCAATTCCGCGCAGCTCCCCGAGGGTCATGCATTCCTGGGTCATGTCAATTGCTCCCGCAAGCTTGTCCGCAGCATCACGAAGCTTTTCGCAGTCCAGCTGAATGGCGTGATCACGCATTGCACGGAGCAAAACCGCTCGCTGATTATACAGCTTGCCGCACACCATGTATTTTGCTGCTTCAAGGGATCTTCTCTCGTCGTCGGAAACCCGGTACTGCTCTTTCCGCAGGAGGATGTTCCCCCGCATCTCCCCTTCCACACGACAGAGAAAACGCCCGTGTGCGCTAAGAAAGGTGATTGCAACCCCAAGCTCCACACAGTGATGCATCAGCGCCGGACTGGCTCCGGTATAACCAAAGGTAATGATCCCCTCAAGATTATGGAGCGGAATCCGCTTGACCTCCTGCTCGTTCTCGAGTACCACCACGTTTTCCCCCTCCAGAGCCAGATAAGCTTCCGGAAGCGTGACATACAAAATGTTCTGCAGCTTTCTCATCACGCTCCCTCCCCCTATCCGCTCAACTCACGCTTCAGGTACACTTTTGCGGACTGATTTTTTGAAATTCCCGGCAGGCAGATTTCTTTCATGGAGCAGGATGCGCACTTCTTTGTCTTTTTCGCAGACGGTGTATATACTCTCTGATAGAGTTCATACATCTCCCTTGTCATGTCTTCAACCATTTTCCGTAGCTCTGCGGTCAGGGGAATGCTAATCCTGCGGCGAAGCTCACCGTAATACAGGCAAGCTTCATCGATGGGGCGGCAGCAAAGCATTTCCTCCAGACACATGGCCTGAGCGCAAAGCTGCAACGAGTCTGCGTCTGTGGAGATGCCGCTACCCCGCTTGTATTCCACAGGGCGGGGCTGCCAAAGGCCTTCACGACCAAAGATCGGCACGCCTGCCCTATCCAACAGAAACTCCACCACATCGCATTCCCCCGACAGGTGTAGCTTGTCCGACCGCACCGGTACCGCCCGGCTGACAATCCTGTCTCCCCGCTTTTCGGTAAAAAACGGGTCGTGGGCTTTCTCGTGCATAATGGCTCCGTCTACCGTATAGAAGTTCTCCGCCCATTGCTGCTCTATGTGGATGAGCGCCCAGCGTCGGCGACAATAAGCAAAATGCTGAAGACCTGAGATCATTAAATAATCATCAGTATCCTTCATAAATTTCGCAAGCAAGCTCAGGCAGTTCACAAACTATAAGATCATCCGCTGTTCTTTGCTCGTCTGCTTTCTCTTTAAATGTTATTAATTTATGTACTTTGGCAGAGGAATACTGACCGTTTTTACAGTTGTGTTTCCACCAGATTACACGAGCAACCTCAAGGCTGCCGGCAGGGCGAGCGGAAGATTCGTCGTTCTCAAACAGAGAAATTAATGCTTGTTTGATCTTTTCTGCATCCTCGTCGGTAAAACCGGTTTTTTCGGCAAGCTGGCAGTTGATGCTACCATATGTGACATACAACCCATGGTTGATACGATGCTTGGTGCCCATGGTATCAGAGCCTTTTTTCGCTCCAGCTTCAAGGCTGACGCTTTTTGTAATCTGCAAGCTCTCAATCTCAATGGGATCAAGGCTGATTGCCGACTGAATCGTAAAAGGTCCTCTGATGCCGATAGAAGTGCCGTCCCCGGATTTTTCACCTTTGAACGGAAAAACCTGCCCGAAGGCACGCACATCAAAAAACGTTTTACATGCTGTTTCTGCATACTTTTCAGAGTCTTTTTTCTTTTCGCATTCAACAAGCTCAGCAACAGACTGTGCTCTTTCCCGAAGTGATTTGCATCCGTCATCTGCACGGTCGTCTGACTGTACGAAAATGCGCTCACCCATATCCTGGAGGCGGTTGCGAATTTTACGTTTCAGACATACATCTGAAATTTCTCCTAAACCGTCATAGGTTTCACGCGGGCGGTTTCCGTTCAAGGGATCACCGTTGGGATTAGAATTTGTGGCCGAGATGATAATTGCAAAATCAATCTTGTTGTTCAGTGTGCTCATGGTTTGTTCCCTCTTTCTTTTCATTAATTTTTTTAATTTCTTGTATGGAATTTTTGATATCAATCAGCTGAGACGCATAGCCGAGCAGATACAATTCCGTAAGTTTTTCATCATGAAAATTAATTTTGTCAATGCAATCAACAATCTCGATCATCTCCTCCTTCATCCGATGAGCTGTATCCCCTTTATCAATTTTCTTGAAATAGTACATCAGCTGGTCATTGATAATCCGCAGCGTCTTTCTGGGATGAATTGAAAACTGATGCATCATACGTTCTGCGTTTGTCATACGCGGTGGTGTTTGTGATAAGTACAATGCATAACTTTCCACATTGTGTGCGTACGCCAACCATCTGCCAAACAGATAGCTGCGGTCATTGCAATCTTTATCAAGTGCCATTCTGTAAACCTCCCGACCTTCCCGGTCATTATAATATTTTTTGATGACTGCGCAGGCAATGGACAGCGCTTTCCGGTGTTCCCAACCCTCCATGGCAACCGGGTTACCGGCTTGGCGAGCAACTGATTTTATAATATCAAACGGTAGTGGTGCACTTTCGACAATGCTGGGCACAAGTCTTGCGTAAGCAGCCATTTTGAGCTTGTCCGGTATCTTCTCGCCATAAGCAGCTTGAACGATATCCATCAGAGCCGGAGCCCCATAAAAGGTAATCGATTCAGATTTCTTTTTACCCTCCTTCTTGTATGTGTGTAGCCATGTGCAGGTGGAGTGCCACTTCACCACATTTTCAAGATAATAATTCTCGTCTGTCTCTTGATAATATATAATGGAAAGGCGGCCATTAGTAACTGCCACAGTGCCGAGAACAATTACCTTCTGGTATCCTTTAAAGTCTTGATGGTATCCTCGCACTGCCTTTCTGAGCTTCTCCGCAAATATTTCTTGAGTATCTACCTCTACAGGACCTTGCGATGAACCTGAAATATCATATGTATCAGATTGAACGGGTGCAACCTTCGGTGCATTGGTACCAAATGCGATCCAAGCTTGGTTGCCTACATAGTACCCTTGCCTCTTAATCAGCCACTTGAGCGCAAGGTGAATTTTCTGAGATGCGTCAAAGCTGACAGACAAAGCGTTTTCGGCTCCGCATAAAAAACCGGTGTTGACAATAAATCCGCTTTTATCTTGATTGGATGAAATCAGTTTCGCGTTGCCGCTGATCTTTGGATGGCTGCTGGCAAGAGGCCCAATCTTACCGGAAACATAGCAAAGACCATACTCCTTGTTTTGAAAATGATTGGTATATGCGATATAACAATCCCATGCCTCGCGGTTCTCCCACGGCAAAAACGGATCGTCAAGCCCTTTTCTGACACCGATGCGAACGCTTCCGCTCAACTCTTTTACAATCACATTTCCATCTTCGTCAATAGGAAGCACGTCGCAAGATAAAAGGTTATAAATGAGTTCTCCTTTTTCAAGATATGTACAGATTGTTTTAATTTCCGGCAAGCAAAACTCAGATTCACACCATAACTGCAGCTGTTTAATATATGCATCAAAATACTGCTTTTGTGTTTCATCTGCACTATAGAGCGAAAAGTCTCCCGCCATGTATTTCAAGTCATCGAACAATGGTGCCGGGGTGGGTGTTGAACCAACCCTGCTTTCTGAAGCTTCTGAGGTGGGAACGATGCAGAATTCATCGATGCGTTTCCCGCTTCTAAAATTACCTTGCTTGTCAATGAAAACTTCAAACGCAATCTTTTTCAGATCATGATAAACAGGCGGCAGGGGAACGGTATCCGCATGTTCTTTGTTTACTCCGATTGCTCCTAAACAGTTATCATAGGTCTCATACAATGCGCTACTCCAGCTCAAGATTTTTCGCCTCCTCTGCAACCGTATTTTCGATGGATTCGAGATTTTTCCCGAGAGTAAATGTTTTAATGTCGGATTTTCTGATTTTTCGGATCATGGTGCAGTCTTCCGGGGCAGGAAATTCAATAATACCGTTCGTCATGGTGCAGTGCCATAATCGTACCTCTATGCTGCCCTCTCCGATTTCATCCGGATAATTGATGCCGTGGAGCATTACTCCAAAGTCGATCACAGAATCAGAATCCGCCTTGGATTTTCGGTCATAATACCCCTGTCCCTCTCCGAATACACAGGGCTCCACATATGCCTGGCACTCGCGCGTACCGAGGCTGATATCACGGCGACCGCCCTTTTCGATCATCCTCTTCATCATAAAATAGTATTTGTTCTCGTTGCGGTCCTTTTCAAGGTCATGGCGGTTTTCATTCCAGACAAAGCGGGCTTCCACTTGATAGCTGACGTCAGAAAGGTACGTGTACTGGCTCAGGGTATTGCCGCCGCTGTACCCAATGGGTCGGATCCCCTCGGCACGCATTTTAATGGGATTCATCACGCGCACTCGTAGGGGAATAATGCGAATCGTTGGTTTCCAGAAAATCGATTCACAAATGCCTTTGATCGCTTCAGCAGTAGGTAATGCATAACTCAGACGTTCACCTCCTACACGCGTCAGCGGATCGGTGAATAGAGCTTTTCTTCCATAAACCTTAAATGAAAATTTGTTTTCTTGTGCCATTCAAACAACTCCTTTCCTATTGCTCGTTTATATGAATAATAAAAAAAACCAGTAAATTAGTATACTCTAACTACGATATGTGTTTGTCAAGTCATTTTAAAAATATAATTATTTTATTTTGTATATATATTAAGTGTATGATATAATTCCTCTGCCCTTCCGAAAGCGGATAGGTGGATTGAAATGTATAGATGAATAACATCGGAATTGGGAAAGCTTTACGCTTTCCTTTTTTCGTTTAAACAACATAATCCTCCACAGCCATTCCTTCCATTTGAATTCCTACCTTCTTATTGTAGTAAGCTTTGTTCAGCATATAAAGCCCATACTTCTCCGAGCATTGGACATTGTTTCCCCTCTGCTTGAGCCGACTGTAATACAGGTTCACACAATACGGTGTCATTTTGCGAAAATCGTTCTTTTTCATCGTCTCCGCAAGTATTTTACGGTAATACGTGCGCCCTTTCCCAAAGGGAACAAGAACGCTCACGGTATCGTCTCTGATCACCTGAAAAATTTCACCCGCAGCATGAAAGGATTGGAATAAATACTGTTTTTCTTCAATTTCCTTGTATCGACTGCACACATCTTTTTTCAGTTTTTCATTTGCGCCTAAAATATCTGTCATATTCAGTCCTATAGATGGAAGCCCTCCACGCTCCGCATCCTTTCTATCGATTTTATAATTCACCTCTCCGCCAATTGATTGATAAAGCTTTTTAAAATAATAACCGATAGCTGTAGGTGAGAACAGATCGTGTTCGATTGATTCAGGATCATCTTGAAATACCTCAAGAATATCTCTCGTCACCTCCCGCGCTTTTTGCAGATCTTTCATGAGTGTAATTTTACTTTCCGATTCATCGATAATCATTACGATTCCAAGACCTTCACACTCTCCATGGCGGTTGCATCTCCCAGCCACCTGCGCGATACTGTCAAGACCACAAAGGGAACGGATTACGCAGCCAAAAGAAATGTCCACCCCTGCTTCAATTAAATTGGTGCTGACACAGATTACTTTTTCGTGATCTTTCAGTTTCTTTCGGATTTTTTTCAGTACCTTCGTCCGATGTGCCGGACACATGGAAGTGCTCAAATGAAATAAATTCGGCGTGCCTCGGGATTTTAGCTCTTGATACAGCGACCGAACTGCGTCCTTTGTGTTCAAAATTACAAGAACGCTTGTATTAGCATGATCACAGGTTAAATCTGCAATTTCGGCAGTGCTTATTTTTCTGTCTGTCAGATCCTGAACGCTTACCCTCTTAAAACAATCCTGTATTGCATGGCTTTCAGAGGTAAGGGATATAGGTTCCGGCATTGCATACTGTACATTTGAAAGCTGAGGTTGGGTAGCGGTACAGAGTACGGCAATGCATCCGCAGAATTCAGTAAGCATGGTAATAGCGCAATCAAAGAGACTCTGACAGTGAAGCGGCACTGTCTGCACCTCGTCAAAAATCAGGATTGAATCAGAAAGCTGATGCATCCTGCGCGCAGACTGGGATTTTCCCGCGTACAGTGCATTCAGAAACTGCACCTGGGTTGTGAGCACAATCGGTGCATTCCACCGCTCTGCAGCAAGCTCATATTTTAGCGTTTCGGTTTCATTGTGATTCTCTTTTATATTTTCGTCAGGAACATATGAAGCGTAATGCTGCAGAACCGCATCCCTGTCGCCGATGGTATCAATAATATCCGACGCAGTCTGTTCAAGAATTGTGGTATAGGGGATAATGTAAAAAATTCGCTTAATATGTCTTTCGGGACTTGAAGCATATTTTAAAGCAAATCGCAGTCCTGCAAGCGTTTTACCCCCTCCCGTCGGAACAAACAACCGACAGATTTTTTGAGTTTTTTCAGTTGCTGCATCACATTCCTCTGATATTTTCTGCCTGTAAGCGAATATTTTCTGTTCCTTCAAGGAAGCATTCTTTGGAAGTGTTTTTTCAGACAAACAAAAACACAGGTTCTGATAGTATTCCTCCCACCGCTTTTCGCCGGTTTGCTCGACAGATTCTACCTTTTTATCCCAATCAGCCGCATTACTACGATCTGCATCAATCAGGCAGGAATATATATATCGTGTTATTAAGGATTGAAGTATCCCAAAATAATTACTAGGGTTTATTACTCCAAGCTCGTCCGCCAGAGTAGCAGCTCTGTCCATCACTTCCGCTATTTCCGATAAAGAATGCTCAGCCAAATCTTTTAGATTTTCCATTGAAGTACACTCATCAAAAAAGCTTTGCCAGAGTTGAAAATCCGGATTGTTTAGTTTAAAGCAAAAGGCATTTGTCTCACTTTGGCTCACTTGATCCCCAAGCCCGCTGTGATGACCAAGGACTGCATTCTGGAGAATTTGAGAGGCTATACCGTTTTCATGGATATCTCCAAAAACCCTATCCAACAGTATGGCGCCAAAAATTGAATGGGGTGGAAGTTTTTTATCACCCCTGAAAAGAGCTTCCTGCCATTGTGGATTTGATTTTCCAAAGTCATGAACCAACCCGCTCAACATTCCACAGTGATATAGTTTTGCTGAAACACAGTATTTACCAATTTCTTTGCTAACGGCACTTGCATGGTTGTTTAGTGTCTGTAGACAATCTTCTTTTTTTCTTGCGATTAGCATATTTAATTTCTCAATTCTACTTTATTTATCAGTAAACTATCATGAAGAAGCCTCGTTTATAAGACACATACCATATTTTCTTAAATATCTTAGCACAGCGTTATCCGCCTAAATATGCAATCTTATTGTTAAGCTCGTTAAGATTCTCTCTGTTACAAGACTTACCAGATATACCATATCAATTAATATTTTTTATTTCTGAACGTTGAAGCTACGGTTCCCGATATAATTGCCTTTTTCAACACCAATCAAAATAAGATATGCCTCAAACCCATCGCCATTGAAGATTCCATATCTACTATATTTTTCGTTGGTTTGCGTGCATGCTGCTCACTAATTCCCTATCGCAACAGCTCGGTGCATGCGTTTAGTCAAATTTACCTTTGTTTTGCTTTAAAACACATTTGTTTGTATATATTCCATAATAACACATATTTTGTAATAAGTAAATAGTATTTTTGTCGAAATTTCGTTATTTTTGTAATATTTTTGTGTTACTAAAAAGAATCATCTGTTTTCATTATGATGTGCTTTCACAAGTATTAACTCCGAAAACATGTCACACTTTGACTCGGCCTGGATTTTGATGCAGCTATTTCTTGTATTATGAAAACATTTATGCTGTAACCTCCATGCATAAAGTTCGGTAGAATCAGGCAATTCACCCTGCTCTAGCGGACTATTTTTCACTGATATTTCTTTATTTCCAAATTTATTTTATTATCATTGTAATGCTTAATTGTCTCTGTTATAATAAAAGCATCAAGCCGATACATTTATAAATCTTGGAGGCATAATCATATAATCAGACGCCGACTGACCTTTAAATAATAAAGAGGTAAAATATAAGTCGAACAGAATCAAAAATTATTACAATTGAATCCATATATCAGAACGAAATTACAGATGCGGTACATTTTCAGGAGCAGTATTATAAAAACGAAAATTGAGGTGCTACATGAGCAAATCGCAGAACATATACGATAATCAGGACTTTTTCGACGGTTACAAGAAGCTTCGTGAAAATCTTTACAGTTGCAACAACACCGAGGAAAAGCCTGCGCTGTTTTCACTTTTCCCTGACCTTGATGGGAAATCCGTTCTTGACCTCGGCTGCGGTTTTGGAGAAAACTGTGCGGAATTTCAAAGGCTTAAAGCATCGCATGTTACCGGAGTGGATATATCCGAAAAAATGCTTGATGTTGCAAGGAGCGAACATCCGGATATTGAGTTTATCCGTGGTGATATTAGCGATTTATCGTTTATCAAAGACAAATACGATGTGGTTTTCAGCTCTCTTGCGGTGCATTATATTGAGGATTTCGACTGCTTTTGCAAGGATGTTTTTGCACTGTTGAATCACGACGGCTATTTTGTGTTTTCACAGGAGCACCCGATTAATACATGCGGAATGTCCGGCGGAGGATTTACAAAAGATAAAGACGGACACATTTTGTATTATAATCTTGATAGCTACATGGTCAGCGGAAAACGCACGACTTCATGGATTGTTGACGACGTGGTGAAATATCACCGTACTGTTTCAGAAGTAGTAAACGCACTTGCATCTGCCGGATTTGTAATTACAAAAATGCTTGAGCCGATGCCTGATGAGAAACTGGAAAAAGATGATCCTGCGCAGGAAATCAAAATGGAAAAGCGCCGTCATAAGCCAATATTTCTGTTGATTAAAGCTTGGAGAGCGTAATATATGGCTGACATTCTTTTCAAGACTGACGATTACATATTCACAAATATTTATAACTCAACAAAGATGGCATATAAGCACGGCTGCGGAAACAAATAACAACATACCGGAATTTTACGGAGAAATAGGAATGTACTCACTTTTACTCGCACTTATTTATATCGCTTTTATCAGTCTCGGACTCCCCGATTCGCTTCTCGGCTCGGGCTGGCCTGTAATGCACGATGCGCTGAATGTTTCAATTTCTTATATGGGAATCGTTACTATGGTCATATCGGGCGGAACGATTGTATCAAGTCTTTTGTCCGACAGGCTGACAAGAAAGCTCGGCACACGCATGGTAACTGTAATCAGTGTATTTCTTACGGCGATTGCTTTACTGGGCTTTTCCTTTTCGAATGAATTCTGGATGCTCATTGTGTTCGCCATTCCTTACGGTCTCGGCGCAGGGGCAATTGACGCCGCATTGAACAATTATGTTGCCCTCCACTATACATCAAAACATATGAGCTGGCTTCATTGCTTCTGGGGTGTGGGAACGATTGTCAGTCCGTTTATCATGAGTTATGCTATAACGAATTCGACCTGGAACAGCGGATACCGCATTGTCGCCTTCATTCAACTTGGCATCGCTCTGCTTCTCCTTACCACTCTGCCTGTATGGAAAGTAAATCAGAAAAAAAGCGGAATTGTAGACGGCGCAAAAAGCATCGGACTCATCGGCGCGCTGAAGATCAAGGGTGTTCCCACCCTTTTAATCGGCTTTTTCGCATACTGTGCTGCCGAGGCTACCGCGATAAATTGGGCAAGCACCTACATGGTTGAAGTCAAGAAAATTTCGGCTGATCTGGCGGCAAGGTTTGCTTCGCTGTTTTTCATAGGCTTAACCGTCGGCAGATTTATCGGCGGCTTTATTATGAATCGACTCGGCGACAGAAAAATGATTATTCTCGGTACCTGCATTTTATCCTGCGGGGTTATTTCCCTGATGATTCCTGTGGAGTATCCGATTGTTTCACTTGTCGGATTTATCATTATCGGACTCGGATGTGCACCAATCTATCCCTGCATTATTCATTCCACACCGGGTAATTTCGGCGCGGAGAATTCAGGGGCGATTATCGGTATTCAGATGGCAAGCGCCTATGTCGGTTCGACATTTATTCCGCCCCTGTTCGGGCTTCTCGGCAATTCAATCAGTTTCCGTGTGCTTCCTGTGTATCTCGCCGTTTTTGTTTTTATAATGATAAGTATGACAGAATTGACATCCAGGATCACGGCAAAAAAGCGGCAAGGATTAATTAAACTATAGTCATTCCTGTGTACGGGCTTACTTATCCGATATTTACAATACTTGGAGTATAAACTGTCACTTCAATATTTATAAGTCTATAAATTATTATGTGTGCAAACAATATTTTAAAATCATACAGGAGGAAGTGTCATTATGGAAGCTATTCTTTACACAAGCAATACAGGATCGACCGAGCGGTATGCGAAACTTCTCGGCGAAAAAACCGGACTTCCGGTGTATTCTCTCGACAAATCGCCGGTAAGCGCAGGAGCTGACATCATTTACATGGGATGGGTTATGGCAAACGGTGTCAAAGGGTACAAAAAAGCGGCGAAGAAGTATAGGGTCAAGGCGCTTTGCGGAGTATGCATGGCGGCGACGGGTTCACAGCTTGACGATGTGCGCAAAGCAAATTCTGTCGGTGATGAAATTCCGATATTCACTCTCCAGGGCGGATTTGATATCAAAAAGCTACACGGAATCTACAAGTTAATGATGAACGTCATGATGAAAACCGCCGGAAAAGGACTGTCCGAGAAAGCAGACCGCACGCCTGAAGAAGATGATATGCTTGGCATGATGCTGCACGGCGGCGACCGTGTCAGTGAAACAAATCTGGAAGCGGTCCTTGATTGGTACGGGATACAATGAAAGCAGCGAGAATATTTATTATATTGCGGCGGTATGCAGTATGCTTATAGGCATCCGGCATTTTTCGTGCCGCGGCTTTACGCGTTGCGCACCTATATTCGCGCCGAATACAGCAATCTGATCATCCTGATCGACTGGATCAATCACTTGTTTTCTCTGTTTCTGTCCGGGCTGAGTCTGCACTTGGTAATATGAAAAAAATGTTCCCCGGTAACAAAGAGGCAATCATCGTATTCGGATTTATGACCTTCGTCTGGATATTCCGCGTGGCAATGGCATTATTGAGCCGTATCCCCGCGTCCGTTCTTCTGTGGGCGGCATATGGGATCTACCACAAAATCACATGCCCAGAGTTCAAGCTTTTGTGCCCCAGCCACGCAAAATGTCCCGTAAACATCGAGTTTACGGGACTTTTTCTGTGCTTGTTTATGTAGGTGCATAATATAATATTCTGAATTGATCTCGGATTCATTAACCGGTTTGCCATTCGGTACGGTTAATAATATTTTGGTATGATACAGAATCAGTCACAGAAGCCATGCAAATGAGAGACGTATCCACATTAGCTGTACAATACTCCCCCCGCATTGAAGTATTACCATAAAGCAGGGGTTCACCTTAATTCGACATAATTGTTTGATTTATCTGTCAAAGTATATTGACAAGTCATTACAAATGTAGTACAATTCATATAAATAATGAAAGTGGTGATATTTTGGGTAAAATACTAATCATCCCCGCAAAAAAATATAAGGGGGAGTCTATGGTCGTTTCATCAAGGCTGACGGTCGAGCTGGTCAAAAGAATCGATGAAATAGCGCAGAAAACAAGTCGCACTCGCAATGACATCATTCAGACCTGCCTTGAGTTTGCGGTAGACAACATTGAAATACACGATGACTGACATCCGGAGGTATTATGGCCCTGTTCAAATGCAAAAACTAAGGTCGTGAAGGTATATGACGCGGTACGCTACAGTGATCCCATGTCAAACGACGCTCTCTCGGGAGTGGAATCGCAGATTACGATTCAGATAAGCTCACTTGCAGAGAGGGTCGCGTCCGACGATGCGGAGCTCGAAAGATCAGTCGCCGCCGAGATGCTGATTTTTAATAAACAACAGAACAAGAAATGTAAACTGCTCAAACAAGGGGGGGCAAGAAATGGCGGTATTCAAATGCAAAATATGCGGCGGTGCGCTTGAAATAAACAGCAACGTGAGCGTCGCGGTGTGCGAATACTGCGGCACAAAGCAAACTCTGCCAAAGCTCGATAATAATCAGCGTGCAAGTCTTTACGAACACGCAAACCATTACCGCCGCAACAACGATTACGACAAGGCGATGTCCATCTACGAAAACATTCTGAGCGAGGACAGCACCGATGCCGAGGCGTACTGGTCACTTGTTCTCTGCCGCTTTGGTATCGTGTACGTCGAGGATCCTGCGTCGCATAAGCGTGTGCCGACGGTCAATCGTGCACAGTTCACCTCCGTCTATGACGATGATAACTACAAATCGGCATTAAAGTATGCCGATTTGTATCAGAAGCCCATATATGAAGCAGAAGCCAACGCCATCTACGAGATTCAGAAGAACATTCTTGAAATATCGCAAAAGGAAGAGCCGTTTGATGTTTTCATTTGCTTCAAGGAAACAGACACAAACGGCAGACAGACGCCGGACAGCATGCTTGCCAACGACCTGTATCATCAACTGACGCAGGAAGGATTTAAGGTATTCTTGCTCCGTATAAATTTTGAGGATAAGTTGTGGAATGCATATGAACCGTATATATTTGCCGCGCTGAATTCGTCAAAAGTGATGGTTGTCATCGGTACGCAGCCCGAATACTTTAACGCGGTTTGGGTAAAAAACGAATGGAGCCGTTATCTTGCGCTTGTAAAGCAATCCGACGGCAAAAAGGTACTTATCCCGGCATACCGCGATATGAATCCGTATAATCTGCCGGAAGAGTTCTCAAATCTTCAGGCACAGGATATGTCCAAGCTCGGCTTTATGCCGGATCTTATAAGAGGTATTAAAAAAATCGTCGGTGCTGATACTCATGCAGCAGCTGCAGAGGAAACGGCAGAGATCGGCAGTGTAAACCCGGAGGTTGCTCCGATTCTGAAGCGCGCGTTTATGTATCTTGAGGACGGCAATTGGGACTATGCGACATCTTACTGTGATAGGGTGCTTGACAGAGATCCGGAAAACGCCGTGGCTTATCTTGGTAAGCTGATGGCCGAAACTAAAGTGAATAAGCAGGACGCGCTGATGGACTGCGCTGATCCGTTTGATGAAAGCAACAACTATCAGAAGGCAATTCATTTCGGCAATATTAAACTGAAAGCGGACTTGCAGGGATATACCGATCATATCAAGAAACGCATTGAACATGAGAGCCTTCGCGGAATTTACAACAATGCAGTACACGAGTGGCAGTTTGCGAAGACAGAAAATGAATACAGGTACGCCGCCAAACTGTTCAAGAGTGTTTCCGGCTACAGGGATGCCGACGCAAAGGAAGAAGAATGCCGGAAAATTGCGGAAAACATGCGGCTTGAACGTGAGCGCAAAGCCGAGGAAGTACGCAATGCGGCAAAAAAAGCAAGAAAGCAGGCAATATTAATAACAGCTGTCGCGATACCTCTGATAGTCGCTTGTATTGCTTTTATCATTGTAATTATTACGGTAATCATACCGGTAAACAATTATAATATAGCAACGGATTTATACAATGCGGGAAAATATGATGAAGCCGCCGAATTGTTTGTCGGACTCGGCGAGTATAGAGATTCACATACATTGAAATATAATTGCCTTAGTGAGTGCGGAGTTCATATCTGTACACTTTCCGCCGGAGATTTCCATACGGTCGGTCTGTATCCGGACGGAACAGTCGTTGCTGTCGGCAGTAATCACAGCAATCAATGCGATATCTCCAGATGGAGGGATATCGTGGCAGTATCTGCCGGAGAAGGACTTACAGCAGGATTGAAAGTAAACGGCACGGTCGTTGCTGTCGGTAATAATTTTTTCGGTCAATGCGATGTGTCCGGTTGGCGGGATATTGTGGCTGTCTCTGCCGGAGCAAGCCATATAGCAGGGCTGAAATCAAACGGCACGGTAGTTGCCGCCGGCAGTAACAACGATAAACAATGCAGTGTGTCAGGCTGGACTCATATTGTATCGGTGGCTGTCGGATATAACAATACAGTAGGTCTGAAAGCGGACGGTACTGTCGTTGCCGTGGGCAGTAATGCCGTAGGTCAATGCTGTGTGTTCGGTTGGAAGGATATTAAGGCAGTATCTGCCGGTGGTTCCTTTACAGTCGGGCTGAAAGCGGACGGCACGGTAATTGCTGTCGGCTCTGATTCCTACGGTCAATGCGACGTGTCAGACTGGACGGATATCGTCGCAGTATCTGCCGGAGAGTGGCATACAGTCGGACTGAAGGCAGACGGCACAGTCGTTTCAGTGGGTAATAATGATGGCGGTCAATGCGATGTGTCCGGATGGCGGGATATTGTGGCAGTGTCTGCCGGCGGTTCCTATACAGTCGGTCTGAAAGCAGACGGCACGGTCATTGCTGCCGGCAGTAATGAAAGCGGTCAATGCGATGTGTCACACTGGTCGGATATAGCTGTTCCGCCGCAAGAGTAACGGTGCGTCACTTCCCTCCTCATGAGAATTCCTTTATTGCTTGAACTTACTTATATAAGAATTTCAAGCCGGTATTTGAGAGGCTTATAAAGTACTCCGTACCAATAATTTATATTTTAATATGACAATTAAAATGTCACATAATTTAATGTAGCTGTTAACATTACTTGACTATAGTTTAATATTGTTGCTTATTTTAAATAATGTATTGCTTTTTGTTTGGATATATGGTAAGATATTATAAAACAAAGCAAGGCCAGGTACCTATTATGGAAAATAAGCTCGAGATACTGCTCGTCGAGGATGATGCTTTTGCCTGCAAGGAAATAACCGAACAAATCGATAATTCAAACGAATTTATCCTCATCGGTGTGACAAACAACGCCGACAAGGCACTGCAATACATCGAAGAATACCTCCCCGATGCCGTTATCCTCGATCTTGAGCTGCATCACGGTGTCGGAAGCGGTCTCGGTATCCTTGGCGGACTTGAACGGCTTGGACTTGAAAAAAAGCCGTATATTCTTGTCACAACGAACAACTCAAGTCAGGTCACATACGAGACGGTGCGCAAGCTGGGCGCGGATTTCATCATGTCAAAGCATCAGGAGGGATATTCCGTTGCCGTTGTGCTTGATTTCCTCCGGATAATGAAGTCTGTTATCAAAAACTCAAGAATAACCCCGGACATCAAAAACAGCTCATCCGAGTCACGCGAGCACTACAATCGCCGCATATCGCGCCGCATAATGTCAGAGCTTGACCGTGTCGGGATCAACCCGAAGGCTGTCGGTTACAACTATCTCGTTGACGCAATAAGCATAATGATGGAAAATCCGATGCAGAACATATGTACCATCGTCGCCGAGAAGCATTCAAAATCCGAGCCGAGCGTTGAGCGTGCTATGCAGAACGCCATTAACAGAGCGTGGAAAACAAATGATATTGAAGAGCTTCTGAAGCATTACACGGTAAAAATCAATTCTCAGAAAGGTAATCCGACAATCACGGAATTTATCTGCTACTACGCGAACAAGCTGAGAAATGAATACTAAATGAAAGGCAACCCATGTAATACAGTTAACTGAAAACTGTATCGCATGAGTTGCCCTTACGCGTTTCATTCCCCTGTTTTAGCCAATAATGAATTTATAAAGCCATTCCCAAAAAGACATTTCCGCTACCTCCTTATAATCTTTGTGCAGATTATAAAAAAAAGTACGTGTAGCTTAAATTTCTTCTTAGCATGCGCTTTTCGTTACAACTAATTCATTTTTATCCGATTATTAAGTCTGTCGTT
>CAZMRH010000001.1:0-215 GCA_964568705.1 uncultured Lachnospiraceae bacterium | reverse complement strand
CGGGAAGGGGGCTTTATATGACACTCTCATACATAAAGTATTTTTTCGTATATTTATGTTGCCTGTACTCCTGTCTGAAAAACATAAAAGTAAAGCACCGGGCTTCGCATCTTCCGGTATTACTGATTTTTCTTCTGCTTGCCACGCTTGTAACAAGCCTAATACATCAATATGTAACCGTGCTAACACCGATATCGGCAGCAGCAGCCGCATTC